>JAUXCJ010000263.1 GCA_030618965.1 Thiomargarita sp. | reverse complement strand
TATCAAAGTAGATATAATCTCTGCCTATTCGCTCAACCAGCCACAAGAGCAGGAAATTAAAGTTAGCTTAAACAAGCGTTTAGGTAAATCCGTTGACGTTAATGTTATAGTGGACGAATCGCTGTTGGGCGGTTTCCTGATTCGTGCTGGCGATGAGGTAATTGATGTTTCTGTGAAGGGTCGTCTTGAACAATTAGCCAGCGAATTGCGCCGTTAAAGCGAGAGAATAATGCAGCAACTGAATCCATCAGAAATTAGTGAATTAATTAAGCGTAGAGTCAAAAATTATGACTTGACAGCGGAATCCCGTAGTGAAGGCACCGTCGTCAGTATCACTGATGGTATTGTCCGTATTCATGGCCTTGCTGATGCTATGCAAGGTGAAATGCTTGAATTTCCGGGCGATAGCTTTGGTATGGCACTGAACCTTGAACGTGATTCTGTAGGTGCAGTCATATTGGGTGCTTATGAACACCTCACGGAAGGTGATAGAGTTAGATGTACTGGACGGGTGCTTGAAGTACCTGTCGGCCCGGAATTATTAGGGCGTGTAATTAACCCGTTGGGGCAACCTATTGATGGCAAAGCTCCTATTAATACTAAAAATATGTTGCCCATTGAACGCATTGCGCCGGGTGTTATCAGTCGTCAATCAGTTAGTGAACCGGTGCAAACTGGTTTAAAAGCTATTGATGCTATGGTACCTATTGGACGTGGGCAACGTGAGTTGATTATTGGAGACCGTCAAACGGGTAAAACCGCCGTAGCGATTGATGCTATTATCAATCAAAAAGGCACAGGAATTAAGTGTATTTATGTTGCGATTGGTCAAAAGGCTTCTTCAGTTGCCAATGTCGTGCATAAATTAGAAGAACATGGCGCAATGGAGCATACCATTGTTGTCGCAGCAAATGCTTCTGATGCGGCATCTTTGCAATTTATCGCGCCTTATGCAGGCTGTGCGATGGGAGAATATTTCCGAGATCGCGGCGAAGATGCGTTGATTATTTATGATGATTTAACCAAGCAGGCATGGGCTTATCGTCAAGTGTCATTGCTTTTACGTCGTCCACCGGGGCGTGAAGCTTATCCTGGTGACGTGTTTTATTTGCATTCACGCTTATTAGAACGTGCGTCTCGTTTGAATGCTGAGTATGTAGAAAAACTCACTAATGGTGAAGTGAAAGGTAAAACTGGTTCTTTAACAGCTTTGCCAATTATCGAAACGCAAGCCGGTGATGTCTCAGCTTTTGTGCCAACTAATGTTATTTCTATCACTGATGGACAAATCTTTTTGGAAACTGATTTGTTCAATGCGAATATTCGTCCTGCTATTAATGCGGGGTTGTCGGTTTCGCGTGTCGGTGGTGCGGCGCAGACGAAAATTATTAAAAAGCTTGGCGGTGGTGTTCGTTTAAATTTGGCACAATACCGCGAGTTAGCGGCTTTTGCTCAATTTGCTTCCGATTTAGATGAAAATACCCGTAAACAGATTGAACGGGGTCAACGGGTGACTGAATTGATGAAGCAAAAGCAATATTCTCCTTTGAGTATTGCGGAAATGGCTGTTTCTTTGTATGCCGCTAATGAGGGCTATTTAGATGATGTCGAGGTGAAAAAAGTCGTTGACTTTGAGCAGGCTTTACATAGTTTTATGGCATCTAATCATGCGGAGCTACTGGCAAAAATTAATGAAAGTGGCGATTATACGAGTGAAATAGCGAATAGCTTTAAAGATGCTTTGGATGATTTTAAGACGAATCAAACTTGGTAAGTTTTGCTATCTAGGGTCTACGTGGAGACAAGGCATGCCTTGTCTCTACATTTACCACCTTAGATTTCATAATTAATTTCAGGTTAATAATAATTATTATGACCGACTAATTATGCTAAAAGAAATCACATTCAATATAGAAGAAACCTTGATTCAAAAGGCTATTCAAGTAGCGCATAACAGTCACACAACAATTGATGCGGAATTTCGTAGTTGGCTTAAACAGTATGCTTATAAAAAAAATCAGTCTACAAATTATGCCAAATTAATGAAGGAATTATCACACGTACAAGCGGGGCATACTTTTAGCAGGGATGAATTAAATGGGCGATAAATTTTTTATGGATAGCAATATCCTAATTTATACTTTTGATTCACGCTATCCCAATAAACAAAAAAAGGCTCGTGAATTAGTTGCGAATGCCCTCAGTACACAAACTGGTATCATTAGTTTTCAAGTTGTACAAGAATTTCTAAGCGTTTCCACACGTAAATTTGATTCTAATTTAACAGAGCAAGAAGCTCAACAATATATAATACAAGTACTGACTCCGCTTTGTCAAGTGTTTTCTAATATGCCACTCTATATTCAAGCCGTGAAAATAATGAAACGGTGGAAATATACATTCTACGATTCCCTTATCATTGCAGCAGCCCTACAAGCTAGATGCCAAAAACTTTATTCCGAAGATTTCCAGCATGGACAAGTAATAGAAACCTTGACTATTATTAATCCTTTTTTATAAATGACTAAAAAAATAAAATATACACTTTGGAAATGACTTATGGCAAGTGGAAAAGAAATCCGCACTAAAATTGCAAGTATAAAAAGTACACAAAAAATTACCCGTGCCATGGAAATGGTCGCCGCTAGTAAAATGCGTAAGGCGCACGATAGAATGCATAGATCACGCCCTTATGCAGAAAAAATTCGAGCGGTAATTGGTCATTTGGCACATGCTCATCCTGAATATAAACATCCCTATATGATTCCGCGTGATGTTAAGCGCATTGGAGTTATCATTATTTCTTCTGATCGCGGCTTGTGTGGGGGATTGAATACTAATATATTTAAACTTACAGTCTCTTCTATGAAAGAATGGCAAGATGAAGGGCGTGAAATTGATATATGCACGATTGGAAATAAAGGGGCTTCGTTTTTCAAACGTCTTGGTGGAAATATCGTCGCGCAACCAACTAATTTAGGCGATACGCCTTCACTTGAAGATTTAATTGGTGCTGTGAAAGTGATGTTAGATGCTTATGATAATGGCAAGATTGATCAATTATTTGTTGTCTATAATCACTTTATTAATACCATGACACAAAAGCCCACTGTGCAACAATTATTGCCGATTAAAGCCGATGTAGAAGATGAAAAACTGGGTCATCATTGGGATTATATTTATGAGCCAGAATCACAGGAAGTTTTAGATGGCTTATTGATGCGTTATATTGAATCGTTAGTTTATCAAAGTGTGGTTGAAAATATCGCCAGTGAGCAAGCGGCTCGGATGGTGGCAATGAAGAGTGCTTCAGATAATGCTGGCGATTTAATTGATGAATTTCAGTTGGCTTATAATAAGGCTCGTCAAGCTGCTATTACGCAGGAATTATCTGAAATTGTTGCTGGTGCTGCGGCGGTATAATAAATTTATTCACGTTCACCACATTCACAAAGAATTGTTTATTTTTTGAAAGAGGAATTTTATAAGATGAGTTCTGGCAAAATTGTGCAAATTATTGGTGCGGTGATTGATGTTGAATTTCCGCGAGAAGCAATGCCAAAGGTTTATGATGCTTTAAAAGTAGATGAGCATGGTTTAATCTTAGAAGTCCAACAGCAATTGGGTGATGGTATCGTCCGTACTATTGCGATGGGTACGACTGACGGGATGGGACGTGATTTGTCCGTCACCAATACAGGTAAGCCAATTAATGTACCTGTAGGTGAGAAAACATTAGGCCGTATCATGGATGTTTTGGGCAATCCTATTGATGATAAAGGTCCTATTAATGAAGAAACCACTTGGTCAATTC
>JAUXCJ010000066.1 GCA_030618965.1 Thiomargarita sp. | reverse complement strand
TAGATTTATCTAACTTTATTTTAGATAGTATTGATTTGGAAGGAGCAAGTCTTCAAAACACCAATCTTGAGAGAACAAGTCTTCATAAAGCAAATCTTCAAAATGCAAATCTTGAATCGGCTAACCTTGTAAAAGCATATCTGACAGAAGCAAATCTTTATAAAGCAAATCTTTATAAAGCAAATCTTGCAAAAGCACATTTTTATAGAGCGAATCTCAAAAAAGCAAATCTTGAAGAAGCAAATCTTAGAGAAGCATTTTTTATGGAGGCCAACCTTGCAAGGGCAAACCTTGCGAAAGTACAACTTGTAGGGCTACAACTTGCAGGAGCAAATCTTGAAAAAACAAATATTGAGGGAAAAAACCTAGTATGGGCAGACAGTATCGGAGCAAAAAATCTTGGAAAATCGAAACCTAAAGAAAGTTTGGAATTGGAATGGGTTAGGTTTTTAAATCCCTAGACATAAATTATCAAGCATTAAGTTTGGCTATAAATCTAATATTGAACATCGTTCAAATACATCATAATTTTTGTCTAGGCACTTAATAAAGGATAAAACCTCTGCAAGCAAGTGTAGGATAGGTGCAGGGGTGAAACTGGCATGAGTAAGTAAATTACAAATTTTATACCCCGCACGTATTTGTCTCTAAGACGGCGTGTATTATGTGCCATTTCTTGACCTTGAGAATGGTTTTACGTTTGTAAAAAACTTGACTCATGCTAAGAAAATGGTTGCCGATGTGCTTTATTAGCCTCTGCCTTAGCCCATAATGAGCCTATTTCACTACCTCAAAAAGCACAAGGTGAGGATATTTATATGATTGCACCTGTTCCTGCGGAATTCAGGCGCAGCTATCTTCAATGTGTACGTCAGCTTGTTTTCACGAAAAGGGTCGCCTACCAGAGACTATTCTCCACCGCCTAGAGGTTCACTCTGGCGAACAGCGTATGTATAGAAAATGCGTTTTTTTATACATTAATCGCTACATCTGTTATAGAAAATCGTACTTTTATATACAAGATACTACTGGATAGATATTTACGAGCGGCTTTTTGTCTTTGACAGCTTACCTTAAATCAGTAAAAATCAAAATTTTTATTAGACAAAGAGGTAAAACCATTAATGAAAGTGCAAAGCGCACAGACAGAGAGTCATCCAGTATCATCAGTTAAAAGCGATTTTATTCGTCAAATCATTGCTGAAGATTTGAACAATAACAAAAATGAAGGGCGAGTGGTGACTCGTTTTCCTCCAGAACCGAATGGTTATTTGCATATTGGTCATGCCAAATCCATTTGTTTAAATTTTGGAATTGCAGCGGAAAATGAAGGCGGGAAATGTTATCTCCGTTTTGATGACAGTAATCCCACTAAGGAAGATATTGAATATGTTGAATCGATTAAAGCTGATGTGCATTGGTTAGGCTATGACTGGGGTGATAGGTTACAACACGCTTCGAATTATTTTGATCAGCTATATAAATACGCCATCGCATTGATTAAAATCAATAAAGTTTATGTATGTAGTTTAAATAGTGAAGAGATTAAAGCCTATCGTGGCACTTTGCGTGAACCTGGTCAAAATAGCCCTTATCGTGAACGTTCAGTTGAAGAGAATCTGGACTTATTCGCTCGCATGAAGGCAGGAGAATATGCTGATGGTGAACATGTTTGACGCGCGAAAGCCTGCGTCATCTGAGTTTGCACTTTAATCCTATTCATGAAAATAGACAACCGTGTTATCAGGTAAGTTATGTGACGCAGGGGGCAATCCCTTGTGGTTGCCCTTTCCAACTTTGAGTTTATTTTGCCGCGACTTGTTCTACATAATCACAGCTTTTTTGCGGGCAGAGTTTTTCTGTACCGCGTTTCTTGGTCGTTTTCAGCATGAGAATTGGCCAATTACACTTGGGACAAGTTTCTGCTATCGGTTCTTTCGGGATCGCATATTTGCAACTTGGATAAGTCGAACATGAATAGAAAAAGGTTCCATAACGGGATTTTTTCTTGGTGAGTGTTCCTTTGCCGCAACTTGGACAAGTGACACCGGTATCAACCGCTTTTTCTAAGGATTCCTTGAATTTGCATTTCGGATAATTGCTACAGCCGATGAATTTGCTATAGCGTCCTTGTTTTATATGCAATTCCGAATTGCATTCCGGGCAGCTACGTCCTTGAACTACTTCTACTGGTGCTGTTGTCTTTGCGGTTTCCTGAGTTTCGCCTTCCAGATTACGGGTGTAATCACACTCTGGATAAGCGGAACAACCGATAAAATATCCCCGTTTACCTAAGCGTTTATTCAACGTTTTTCCGCATTTTGGGCAGGTTTCGTCTAGGCTTTCTTGGGTGAATTCTTGACGTTTTACTGACAGTCCTTTCTCTTGAACTAATTTGTTAAACTTTCCCCAAAATCTGTCCATCAGCGGAATCCATTCTTGTTCTCCGCGAGATACGGCATCTAATTGATCTTCTAGCTTGGCTGTGAACTCATAGTCAACATATTGCTTAAAATGTTCGGTTAGGAATTTGTTGACAACTCGCCCAACATCTGTTGGGGTAAAGCGTTTTTTCTCTAGTACCACATATTCGCGTTGCTGAAGTGTAGAAATAATACTGGCATAAGTAGATGGTCGTCCGATGCCATATTCTTCCAAGCTTTTCACTAAGCTGGCTTCGCTAAAACGTGGGGGTGGTTCGGTAAAATGTTGATCGGCATTAATCTCGTTCAGCTTTACGGAGTCACCAATTTTTAACGGTGGCAACATTTTTTCATCGTCATCACCGACTTTTTTGTCGTCTACGTCTTCTTGATAAACTGCCATAAAGCCAGGATTTTCAATTGTCGATCCAGTAGCACGGAAGTTATTACCGTCACCACAGGCTAAGTCAACACCAACTGTGTTCAGTGTGGCATGAATCATTTGACCGGCGATGGTGCGTTTCCAAATCAGTTTATATAGCTTTAATTGTTCGGGCTTTAAGGCTTTTTGGAGTTCAGTCGGTATAAGTTTAGCTGAAGTAGGGCGTATGGCTTCATGGGCTTCTTGAGCATTTTTGGATTTGGTTTTATATCGACGCGGTTGTTTAGGTAATTGGTCTTTTCCGTAACGCTGTTCTATGACTTCGCGGATTTCATCAATGGCCTCTTTGGCTAAATTGACGGAATCGGTTCGCATGTAAGTAATTAGCCCGACTGTGCCATTGCCTGTGTCGATGCCTTCATAAAGTTGTTGGGCAACTTGCATGGTGCGTTTGGTGGTAAAACCTAATTTACGCGCGGCTTCTTGTTGCAATGTCGATATGGTAAATGGAGCTGATGGTTGACGCTTGCGTTGTTTTTTGTCAACTTTAGTGACTTGTAATTTACCTTGGGCTTGTTGTAACAGTGTGGTTTTTAAAAGTTGAGCTTGTTCGGCTTGGTTAATTGTAAATTGTGTGACTTTTTTGCCTTCAAAAAGGTTGAGCTTGGCATTGAATTGCTCTTTTTGACAGTTTGCTTCTATCGTCCAATATTCACGCGATTTGAATTTTTCAATGTCTAGTTCGCGTTCAACAATTAAACGCAGTGCAGGGCTTTGTACCCGTCCAGCGGATAAGCCATAACGGATTTTTTTCCATAACAGTGGTGATAGATTAAAGCCAACTAGATAGTCAAGTGCTCGTCGTGCTTGTTGGGCATTGACTAAATCCATAGATAATTGACGGGGGTTGGCAATGGCTGCTTGGACAGCTTGTTGTGTAATTTCATAAAATGCTACACGATGCACTGCTTTGTTTTGTAATAATTTTTTGTCTTTTAGTATTTCCAAAAGATGCCAAGAAATTGCTTCACCTTCTCTATCTGGATCGGTGGCAAGATATAAGGTATCGGCACTTTGCATCGCTTTAGTGATTGCGCCAAGATGTTTGGCATTTCTTGCGATGAGTTGATAGCGCATGGCGAAATTTTTGTCGGGATTTACGGCCCCATCTTTGGGCAGCAAATCACGGATATGACCAAAAGAGGCTAAGACTTCAAAGCCTTTGCCTAAGTATTTTTTGATGGTTTTTGCTTTAGCTGGAGATTCAACGATGACTAATTGACTCACGGTATTTCGTTTCCTGATTTAAAAGTGATTTTAGTTAGTTCGCGCATAGAGCCCGCCAGATTGGACAGCTACGAGCCCTCGTAATTCAAGCATTAAAAGCATGGACGAAACTTCCCCCGCCGTCAAGTTGCTTTGTTCAACGAGATTGTCGATTGAAGTGGTGCCAGTGCCCAAATAGTTCAATAAGCGGAT
Source organism: Thiomargarita sp. (assembly GCA_030618965.1). Classification (GTDB taxonomy): domain Bacteria; phylum Pseudomonadota; class Gammaproteobacteria; order Beggiatoales; family Beggiatoaceae; genus JAUXCJ01. The sequence goes on along the minus strand of JAUXCJ010000066.1, from coordinate 2,149 downwards.
ATAATCCTCGCCTAAATCGCTGGGAGGGGCAGGGCTCATGCTTGGCTCGGGGGTTGTGCTTGTGTGCTTAGACGGTGAATCAGCTAGAGATTGTGAGTCGGGGAGTTCAATTGTGTTTGTTGAGTGGCTAAATAGGTTGGGATTGGCGGTTGGGCTGGGAGATATTTGCAATTTTTCCAGAATTTCAGCCGCAGTTTCTACTAATTTGGCTCCATCTTTGATGAGCTGATGGCTGCCTTTCATTAAGGGGTTATAAATAGACCCAGGAATAACAAAGAGTTCACGCCCCTGCTTTGTGGCATTTTTGGCCGTGTATAAGGCACCGCTGCGCTCTGGGGCTTCGATAACGAGTGTGGCTAAACTTAATGCGCTGACGATACGATTGCGGAGCGGAAAATTATCGCGTCTAACAGGTGTGCCTGGCAAAAATTCTGAAACCAGTGCGCCGGTTTCGGCAATTCGATAAGCTAGTTCACGGTGTTGAGGTGGATAAATCCGATCTAAGCCAGTGCCAGCTACGGCAATGGTTTTACCTGTAGCCGCTAATGCGCCCCAATGGCTGGCACCATCAATGCCTAATGCCATGCCGCTGGTGATGGTGAAGCCTTGATGAGATAAATATTCGGCAAATTCCCTTGCGGTTTTTTCACCATATTCGCTGGGATTGCGTGTGCCAACTATCGCTAATTGTTTAGTCGAGAGTAATGCTGAATCACCATGTATAAATAAGACGGGCGGTGCGTTGTGGATTTCGCGCAAAAGTGGGGGATAGTCTGGATGATGCAGGGTTAATAAATGATGATTGGGTTGTGCTAACCATTGAATATCTTTTTCGACTGCGTGCCAGTCGGGATTTTGTAAATAATTGCGTAAGCGATCTTTGATTTTTCGGGCATCCCATTCTGAGGGGTCGGCCTCAAATAGTTTGCGTGGTTTTTCAAAATGCTTGAGCAAAGCTGCGAATTTGACAGGGCCTACGCCCGGGGCACGCACTAAAGCTAGCCAATATTCTTCTTCTGTGTTTTGAGATTTCAAGGGATAATTATTCAATAACTCGGTAATTCTTCAATGATATCTTCTAGTTTTTCGACTAATTTTGCGCCGTCTTTAATCAATTGGTGGCAACCCTTTGTTAAGGGGTTCTGAATCGACCCTGGCACTGCAAAAACTTCACGCCCTTGTTCAATCGCACAACGCGCTGTAGATAATGCACCACTACGCTCAGGGGTTTCGATAAGTAATGTGCCTAAACTTAAACCGCTGATAATACGATTGCGTCGCAGGAAATGCTCGCGCTTAATAGGGGTGTCAGGTGTAAATTCTGAAACTAAGACACCAGTTTGGACAATTTTCTTAGCAAGCATTTGATGTTGAGGTGGATAAATTTTGTCTAATCCTTGTCCAAGAACGGCGATGGTTTTACCTGTAGCCGCTAATGCGCCCCAATGACTGGCACCATCAATGCCTAATGCCATACCGCTGGTGATGCTAAACCCTTGATGAGATAAAGCATTGGCAAATTCCCAAGCAATTTGTTTACCTTCGTTGGTAGAACGGCGTGTCCCAACGATGGCCAATTGTCGGCTAGACAATAAGCTATAGTCGCCTTTTACAAATAATAGTGGCGGTGGATCATAAATTTCACGCAAAATTTGGGGATAGTTTGGGTCATATAGAGTCAGTAGATGATGACTCTGTTGTGTTAACCATTGTATATCCTTTTCAACTAGGTACCAATTCGGATTTTGTAAATAATTAGTCAAATAAGGACTTAATTTTAGGACTTGCCGTTCAGCTGAGCTAGCCTCAAATATGGCGCGTGGGCTACCAAAATGATTGAGTAGATGTAAAAAGTTAATAGGCTTTAGGCGAGGAGCACGCGCTAAAGCAAGCCAATATTCTTCGTCGTTCAAGGGATAGCCACTGGGTCAAATAACTTTATTTGTAAATGTGCTTTCATCACTAAGGCATAACTAACACGCTCAAACGCGCGAAATATTAATATAGTACCGGCATTCCGTGGGGGTAGCATGACTTTTTCATCCCAAATGGGATCAAAAATTGGCTTACCTAATTTATTGATAGCCAATATATGCCCTCTTTCTATACCATCTTCCGATCCTTTATTAATAATAACGATTTGGTTACT
>JAUXCJ010000433.1 GCA_030618965.1 Thiomargarita sp. | reverse complement strand
CTGGCAAACCAATAATTATCAAATTGTTGTTCGGCAAATAAATTGAGAATAGAAAAGGGATTATATACTGTATCTTTGCCATTCCATGAATAACCGTTATACCAAATTTTAATTTGGTTTAGTAGCCTTGGTTTCTTAATTCCCATTTCAAAACATAGACTTTGAATTTCTTGAGCAAAAGAGTCTTCCAATTCGGTTTGGGTATATCCACATAGTGTGGAAAATTGTTTCGACAATGTTATATCACGTATATTATTCAAGTCGGAAAAAATCGAAACCCGAGCAAACTTAGATACACCAGTTAAGAATACAAAGCGCAGGAAAGCGTCGGAATATTTTAAAACACCAAAAAAGTCTCGAAGAATTTCTCGGTTTTGGGTTGCCCTTTTAATGTCATCAACATAATTAACAATCGGTTTATCGTATTCATCAATCAAAATCACGACTTTTTGCTGGGTTTTGTCGTGAATTTTTTCAATTAATTCGGCAAATTTGTCCTTAATAAATATTTTTGAGAGTTGAATATCATATTTAAGAGCAATCGTATCAAGAAATGATGATAGCGAGGCTCTAAATACTTTTTCACTATGGAATGAAATTCCATTGAAATCAATAACTATAACTGGATATGATTGCCATTTAATTTTATCGTAAATATATAATCCTTTGAAAAGTGCTTGATTGCCAGAAAATATTTCAGATAAGGTGGAAACTAGTAAGGATTTTCCGAATCGGCGCGGGCGGGATAGGAATAGGTATTTTCCAGTTTCTATGAGTTCGGCAATTTTTGGGGTTTTATCAACATATACATAGTTTTCTTGGATTATTTCGGAAAAAGTTTGAATCCCTATAGGTAATTTTTTCATCTGATTTTCCTTTTTATGATTTAATGCCAAGAAATGTAGCGCATCTCTTGGCAGTTCATCATTAACTAACTAAATTCCAAAAGCTCCTAAACACACCGCAACCAATGTCTGTGGCATCAAGCCCAACAATAAAATTAGTAGTACATTAGCACTTAATGCCAGCCGCATATCCATGCCAGCTTCAATAGGTGTCATATCTTCAGCTTTTTCAAAGTACATAACCCAAATAACTCGTAAGTAATAAAATGCGCCGATAATCGCAAATAGCACCGCAACGACAGCTAACCAAACCATGCCCACATTTACCAGTTCTATTAAAACTGACCATTTTGCCCAAAATCCTACCATTGGCGGAACGCCTGCCATTGATAACATCAAAATTAACATCAAAAAAGCATACCAAGGATTTCTATCATTTAGTCCTTTAAAATCATCAATCTTTTCCGCTTCAAAACCAGTTTTACTGAGCAATACTATCATTCCAAAACTACCCAATGTCATTAGCGAATAAACCAGCACATAAAACATTGAAGCAGCATAACCTTTTGTTGTTCCAGCAATAATTCCAAGCAATAGGTAGCCAACATGGGCAATAGTCGAATAAGCTAACAGGCGTTTAATATTTTTCTGAGCTATCGCAATAATATTACCGGTTGCCATAGATAGGATGGCTAATAATATAAGCATGTCTTGCCAATCGGTATGCAAATTGTGCATTCCATCTACTAATAAGCGCATCATCATGGCAAAAGCTGCAATTTTAGGCGCACTCGCAATAAACAAAGTCACAGCAGTTGGTGAACCTTGATAAACGTCTGGAATCCACATGTGGAAAGGAACTGCTCCCAATTTAAACGCTACCCCTACGACAATAAAGACTAAGCCAAAAACTAAGAATAAATTTTGATCTTTGGGAACTTCAGTAATTGCTTGAGACAAGGCAGCTAAATCTAATGTTCTTGTAACTCCATAGAGCATGGACATTCCATAGAGCAACATGCCAGAAGCTAATGCACCTAAGAAAAAGTATTTCATAGCAGCTTCTGAAGCTTGGTGTGAATCGCGGTGCATCGCAATCATTGCGTATAAGGATAATGACATTAATTCCAAGCCAAGGTAAATCATTAGCAAATTATGGGCTGAAATCATAACCATCATACCTAAAATGGCAAACAGTCCTAGTACAAAATACTCGCCTTTAAGGAAATTACGATCACGGAGATAACCCCTCGAATAGATAAAGGCAAAAAAACCGATCAAAACAATAAAGAATTTGAGCGCAGCACCCATCTGATCATTAACAAACAATCCATCCATCCCCAATACGCGCCCAGTTGGAGAAGTGGCCACAATCAATAAAGCCGTGCCTATTAATGTACCTTGTGTCAATTGATAGCTTAAATGCTGCAAATGCTTTGGTAAAAAAGCATCAATAACTAGAATCAGACAAGCCATTGTCAATAAAAATATTTCTGGCATTACTAAAGCCAGATTTAAATCTGCGATAGTCATTTACAGTTTTCCAATGTTAAGTAAAATAGGAATATCCCTTAGATAAACAAGCATGTCCACCATCTCTCCCTCCCCCTAACCCCCTCCCGCTGGGAGGGGGAATCTCACCCCCAGCGGGCTAAAAAGGTCAGATGTTCCGTCCCCCCTCCCAGCGGGAGGGGGTTAGGG
>JAUXCJ010000115.1 GCA_030618965.1 Thiomargarita sp. | reverse complement strand
GCGTTATAGTCTTAGCGCAAAAAACCGGTACTAGCCCGCCTTCAGCACGCTTGCAAATGTTGAAAATGCTCACTCCTATGGTTGCCAGCATTGTGAAAGTCACTCAGGAAAATGAACGCTGGATTCAATTAGCAACTAAAGACGAACTGACTAACTTATACACACGCCCTTATTTTGAAAAACGTTTACAAGAAGAAGTGACAAGAACTCAGCGTTATGGCAAATTTTTATCACTATTGCGAATACAAATTAACGATTTCAAAAAAATTAATGAGATTTATGGCTCTCTACAGGGCAATAAAGTATTACAAGAATTTGCTAAAATGCTCGCTAAGTCTATACGTAAAAAAATCGATATACCTTGTCGCTACAGCGATCAACAATTCCTCGTCATGTTGCCAAATACAAGTATCGATGGTGCTTATGTCTTAGCTGAACGGATTCGTCAAAACTGCGTGCAACATTTTTTTAGAACCGAGCAAGGTATTCGGCTTAAAGTCACTGTGAGTATAGGTGTTGCACAAACCCTGGACGCGACTCGTTCTGAATCGGATAAGACAATTTATCAAGAAAAAATACTTGCCAGTAGCGATTTCATATTACAGCAAGCGGGACCTAATCAAGTCATTGTCTACTGGTGATATATTATAATATATTGATTTTAATGAAAATAAAATAATGAATCCTTTAATTAAACAATTGCTTGATACCTTAGGCCGTTTAGGAAATAGTCAACTGGTTGCCCTATTTAATGTATTGGATTTTGAAAATTGTGGGGTTTTTGGTGTCTTAGCCAAAGGAGAGTTTATTTCGCATAGTCGTGATATAACGTTTAAATTTGAAAATACACCGCTAGAAAAGATTATATTAAGTGGGCGAACTTCAACTTATCCTGGGATACTACTTAAAAAATTGCTATTACCTTTTCCAACTTATGATAAAACCAAGAGCACTTTTGATTGTTTATGCTTACCCCTACTAGGGGCTGAACAGGAAGTTGTCACAGGCGTTATAGTCTTAGCTCAAAATACCCGTACTAGCCTGCCTTCAGCACGATTACAAATGTTGCAAATGCTTATGCCTATGGTTGCAAACATTGTGGAAATGACTGAGGAAAATGAACGTCTAATTCAATTAGCAACCCAAGATGAGCTGACTAAATTATACACACGACCTTATTTTGAAATGCGTTTACAAGAAGAAGTGACGAGAACTCGTCGTCATGGCGAATATTTTTCAATTCTACGGATAGATATGGACCATTTTAAACAAATTAATGGGACTTGTGGCTATCGACAAGGCAATAACGTATTACAAGAATTTGCTAAAACTCTTGCTGAGTCCATACGTCAAAAAATAGACATTGCTTGTCGCTATAGCGGCCAACAATTCATGGTTCTATTACCAAATACCGGTGTAGATGGAGCTTATGTTTTAGCTGAACGAATTCGCCAAAGTTGTGCCCAACATTTTTTTAGAACTGTGCAAGGTACTCAACTTAAAGTCACCATGAGTATAGGTATTACACAAAATATAGAAACAGTTTCTCCTGAAAGCGATGAAAATGCAAATGCCGATAACCAGGTATCTTCTAAAGAAGAAATACTTGCCCGTAGCGATTCCATGTTACAGATCGCTAAAAAAACAGGTCGTGATAAAATCATGGTTTCGTGGTAGTGATCCCACCAAACCTGATGGCAAAAATAGTTTTTACCAAGCATTTATAGGTCTATTACCGTGAAAATACGTCTTTTATTGATTTTATCTTTAATGAGTTTATTAGTCGCTTGCAGCGAACAATCCCAAGATAATAACTTACGCTTTGGATTATCAGCCGCCCCCGTAAGTTTAGACCCACGTTTTGCAACCGATGCTACTTCGACACGGATTAATCGTCTCCTATATAGTGCTCTGGTTGATTTTGATAAAAGTTTGCGTCCCATACCTAAATTAGCCACTTGGGAACAATTGAGCACAACACACTATCGCTTTCAGTTAGGTAACAATGGGCGAGAATTTCACGATGGCACACGCTTAACAGCGCACGATGTGAAAGCGACTTATGATTTCATTTTAGATAAAAACAATGCCTCGCCTCATAGTGGCTCTTTAAAAGTGATAAAACAAATTAAGGTACAAGATCCTGATACCATTGATTTTATTTTAAATAAACCGGATACTTTATTTCCCGGACGCTTAATGGCAGGTATCGTTCCTGCTGCCTTAATCAACAGCGAACATGCCTTTAATAAACAACCGGTTGGCAGTGGAGAATTTGAATTTGTCAAATGGCCTCAATCTAGTCATTTATACTTAAAACGACGTAAAGATGGACAAGCTGTTGAATTTTTAGAAGTTAAAGACCCTATTGTTAGAGCATTAAAATTAGTACGTGGCGAAATTGACTTGTTACAAAACGATTTATCGCCAGAAATGATCACATGGTTAGACAATCGCTCTGAAGTAAAAATCACTAAAGGACAAGGAACAAATTTCACCTATTTGGGCTTTAATTTACAAGATTCTGTGACAGGACAATTTGCAGTGCGGGAGGCGATTGCTTACGCAATAAATCGTGAAGATATTATCCGCTATATCTTAGGTGATGCAGCACGCCCTGCTAGTAGTTTTTTATTACCGCCAACACATTGGGCAGGACATCCGGGCTTACCGACTTATTCCTATAATCCTGATAAAGCCCGCGCTTTATTAGCTAAAGCCGGATATTCAAAAAATAATCCCTTAAAATTGTCCTATAAAACTTCTAATAATCCATTTCGTATTCGTATTGCGACTGTGATTCAGCAACAATTAGCCGAAGTTGGTATTGACATGGACTTACGCAGTTATGATTGGGGGACATTTTACGGTGATATTAAAGCCGGAAGTTTTCAAATATACAGCCTTTCATGGGTAGGTATCAAAATGCCTGACATTTTCCGTTATGTATTTCATAGTAATGCCATTCCTCCCAATGGTGCAAATCGGGGACGATTAAAGAATACCAAAATAGATACCTTAATTGAACAAGCTGAGACAGCGACAAGCTTAGAAGTTCAAGCAGCATACTATCGAGATTTACAAGTCGCACTTTTTAAAGAGTTACCTTATGTACCACTGTGGTATGAAGATCATGTTTTAGTCACCCGTCAACAAGTGAGTGGCTATACTTTAGCAGCAGATGGTAATTATGATGGCTTGAAGACAGTTGTTTTAAGGAAATCACCTATCTCAAATGACTGAAGAAGTTTTAATCAATGTGACTCCGCACGAAAGCCGTATTGCAATGGTAGAAAATGGGATACTTCAACAAATTCTCATTGAACGTACCAAGCATCAAGGTTTAGTTGGTAATATTTACAAAGGCCGAGTTTCTCGACTCTTGCCAGGAATGCAAGCAGCTTTTGTTGATATTGGATTAGAACGATCCGCATTTTTACACTTTTCAGATCTACCAAAAGATGAAAGCGAATCTATTCCTAAATCTCTGCATATAGGTGAAACACTATTAGTGCAAGTCATCAAAGAGCCATTAGGTACAAAAGGTGCCCGCCTAACCAGCCGAATTTCAATTCCTTCATGTTATATGGTATTTTTACCCTATTCATCAAACTTGATTGGTGTATCAAGCCGGATTGAATCCAAAGATGAACGTAAACGATTGAAAGAAATAGTTTTACAAAAAATAGGTTTAGGGGAACAAAATTATGGATTTATAATCCGCACCGGTGCTGAAGGTACAACAGAGCCAATGTTATGGGCGGATATGGATTTTTTATCTCTATTATGGCAAGAGATTAAGGAAAAAGAAATTTATGCATCAGCTAGCTCATTGATTTATAAAAATTTACCGGTGGTACTTCGCAGCATACGTGACTTAATAGGCAATTCGGTTGACAAAATAAAAATTGATTCACGAGAAAGTTGTCAGGAACTGATTGATTTTGCTAAAAAAATTATGCCAGATTGGCTACCACGCATTGAGTATTATAGCAATAATCGCCCAATTTTTGACCTTTACAATATTGAAGCAGAAATTAACAAAGCCCTAGAACGTAAAGTTTCTCTCAAATCAGGCGGGTATTTGGTAATAGAGCAAACCGAGGCGATGACCACGATTGATGTTAATACTGGTGCTTATGTGGGTGGTTACAATCTTGAAGATACTATTTTTAAAACTAATTTAGAAGCGGCCGAAGCGATTGCCCGACAACTACGTTTACGGAACTTGGGTGGTCTTATCATTTTAGATTTTATTGACATGCTAGAACCAGAACATAAGGCACAAGTGTTAGATACCTTGGAGAAATGTTTGGCGCGTGATCCTAGCAAAAGCTCTGTCAGTGGTTTATCTTCGTTGGGTCTAGTAGAAATGACTCGCAAGCGAACCCGTGAAAGTTTAGAACATATTTTATGTGAAACTTGTCCTACCTGCGCTGGGCGTGGTTCAATTAAAAAACAGGAAACTGTATGTTATGAAATTTTACGAGCAATTTTGCGCGAAGTACGACGATTTGATATAGAAGAATTTCTAGTGCTGGTTTCCCAAGAAGTGATTGATATTCTGTCAGGTAAAGAATCAACTAGTATTTCCGCACTGGAAAAAATAACGGGTTGCTCTATCCGACTTCAGGTAGAAGCCTCCTACTCACAAGAACAATATGACATTATATCTAACCCATTTTAATCAGTTATCAGTTATCAAATATAAGGCATAGCCAATGATTGATAACTGAAAATGGAGACAACCGTGAGTCATTTAATTAAACAAGTATTTAATACTATTGCATATTTAGGAAATTTCAGTAAGGTGACACTTTATAGTGTGATGGATAGTCAAAACGGTCAAGTTATTGGCGTTTTTGACACAGGAAAAATCACATTGCACCATAATGAATATATTGATTTTAAGGAAACGCCATTTGAAGAAATTATTTTAAAGTCGCAAACGCTCACTTATCCAGGTTTAGTACTCAAAAAATCATTCTATTTTCCCAGTTATAACGAAACTTACAGCGGTTTTCAATGTTTATGCATTCCCTTATATATCAATAAAAACGAACCTGTATCAAGTGTTATTGTTTTGAATCAACCACCTGGAGTTATTCCTGATAGGATACCGTCAGCATTAACTAAGGTAGTTCCCCTGATTGCTGCCATCATGGAAACAGTTTTGGAAAATGATCTATGGATTCAATTAGCAACCAAGGATATTCGGACGGATTTATACACATTGTCTTATTTTGAGAAGCGTTTAGAAGATGAAGTGACGAGAATGCGGCGCCATGGTGGAGAAATTTCAGTTATACTAATTAAAGTAGATCAATTTCAAGATATTAATGATACTTACGGATATGAAAAAGGCCATAAGGTTTTACAAGAAGTGGGTATAATCATAAATTTTATGTTACGCAAGGGAGTTGATATTCCTTGTAGTTATAACAATCACTTTATGATTATGTTGCCTAATACCGAGG
>JAUXCJ010000248.1 GCA_030618965.1 Thiomargarita sp. | reverse complement strand
GGAACGCTTGATTATGCGGAATAGTATTTATTTGTATGCTTTGCAGCATGATAAAGAAGTTCCAATTGGAACTCAAAATTTATTAAGTTTTGATAGTCGTTTTAATGATGATGATGAGGAATCCGTCACCAAAGAACGTTTTAAAACTTTGGCAAAATTTCAAGACGCTGCTGCTGAAATTTATGCTATTTATAATAGTAAAGACAAAAAACGCTTTAAATGGCTTGCGGCGAATTGTTTTACAACCGAGTTAAGCAAACAGTTGCAAACGGATTCCAAAGCTTTACTTGAAATTTTAAATGATTGCGGAGATTGGCAAGCGGCGCAAGATGCGAAATTGAATAGTTTAGAAGAAATCTTAATAAAAACTCATCCAAATAAGAAAGTGCTTATTTTTACGCAATTTTCTGATACGGCGTTTTATTTATATAAACAATTGTGTGCGCGAGGTGTTACACAAATAGAAGTAGCAACTGGGGGTAGTTCTAATCCGACTGAATTAGCTGGTAGATTTAGCCCAGTGAGTAATGAAAAAAAGGTTAAAAATGAAATTAGGGTATTGATTGCCACCGATGTTTTATCAGAAGGGCAGAATTTACAAGATGCGGCAATTGTGGTTAATTATGATTTGCCTTGGGCAATTATTAGATTAATTCAAAGAGTTGGGCGTATAGATAGAATTGGACAACAGGCGCATGAAATTATTTGTTATTCGTTTTTGCCTGCTGAAGGTGTAGAAAAAATTATTAATTTACGTTCGCGCTTAAAACATCGTTTGAGCGAAAATGCCGAAGTTGTTGGAACTGATGAATCTTTTTTTGAAGATGATGATAATCAAACGACTTTGCAGAATTTGTATAATGAAAAAGCTGGAATTTTAGATGGCGAAGCTGATAATGAAGTCGATTTAGTCTCAGAAGCTTATGCGGTTTGGACTAAGGCTATTAAGAAAAATCCAAAATTAGCGAAGATAATTCCAGATTTACCGCCAGTAGTGCATTCAAGTAAATCCGATAATAACCAAAAGACTGGAGTTTTAGTTTATATGGATACTCCAGATGGTAATGATGCGATGCTGTGGTTGAATAAAAACGGCGAAATTATTAGCGAGTCATTGGACGATATTTTTAAAGCTGCTGCTTGTAATCCCGAAACTCCAGCTTTAGAGCGTAGCGATTCCCATCATGAACTTGTAAAACAAGGAATTGAGCATTTATTAGAAATTGAGACTAATAGTGCAGGTGGTTTAGGTAGAAAAAATGGCGCACGTTATCGAACTTATATCCAATTAAAGGATTATGCCAAAACACGCGGAACTTTATTAGAGCCTGAATTGGAAAAGGCAATTGATGCGATTTATAAATATCCGTTGCGTGATTCTGCGGCAGATTCTTTAAATCTTCAGTTGCGGAATAATGCAACAGATGGAGTTTTAGCAAATATGGTGATGGGCTTGTATCGGGATGATAGGCTGTGTATTGTTCATGAGCATGAAAGGCAGAATAGAGAACCTAGGATTTTGTGTTCTTTGGGATTGAAAAACGTGGAGTAGCTAAAAGATTTCTCATGTTAACTGGGGAATTACGTGTTATATAACAACACCAGCGAAACGATTTTCAGTAATTTGCGGGCCATGTTAACGGGTTGGCATAAGGAGAAAGGCTATGACGAATAACAAGGAAGGCTTGATTAGTAAAATTAGCATAATTTTAATCATCCTATTGATTTTACTTGTGTTATTTTATAAATTTCTCTATCCTATCATTTTTGAATCTTATACTGGCGTAGTCAATGTCGAACTCAGCTATGAGAGCAGCGTCAAACTCAGTGATACCGAGTTTGAGGCTTTAGCATACGAATTAACCTATCAAACCTGTTGTGAAAAAGCGGCTGAAATCATGGCGGCTGAAGAGAATGATTTTAGCCGTCAGATCCGAATGAATATGTTGATGAATACGCCTTCTTTTCTAAGGCAAACCGATTTTAAACATATCAAATACTTCCGTGAAGCGGGTATCCGCCAATATGAAGGACCAAAAACCTGTCTACAATGCCATCAAACCATCAAGGTACATCATGCCGATGGCAGCACTACGAGGGTGAATCCCTTGGATGATATTGTTAATTCAGTGCATTTTAAGTTTCAAACTTCCTCTTCCGGATTTTCAACTTATGGTTATGACGGTCGTCAGGTGAATAAAGGCGATGGACATTCTATCCCCGTTGGTAAAATTAACCGTGCCTGTGGTATTCCTGGCAGTTTTTCCTGGACGGGCTGGGCGGAGTTAATCAAGTCCAAACCAGCCCATGCGGATGGTAAGATTGAGATACGCAGCGAAGGTTGCGGACAATGTCATATCGGTGGAAACTACCACCCGGCAACTGAAAAAATGATGCCAGTGGGTGATGTGCCAGAAAAAACTAAGGAAGGTATTGATTGCCTGATTTGTCACGCCACTCAATATGACATGAATCAACGTTATGTGATTGAAGATGATTATGGGCGGCGTTGGAACCAAGATCGTAGTATGAAAGCGGCCTTGAGTGTTGGTAAACCCACTGGCAACAATTGTTTGAACTGCCATCAGCACAATATGGGGGGGGATGCTTATAGATATAATGTCGCCGCCAAATCGCTGGGGCATAAAAATAAGCGTTTGTTACACAAAGGAGCTAAACGGGGTAATCCTTTCAGTGCGGAGGATGATGTACATGCGGCTGCCGGGCTTATCTGCACCGATTGCCATGTGCCTGAAGGGCATAAAATTCCCCGTGGCCGCTTAGGGGTTGATTTGGTTGCGAATGACTTACCAGGCAAAGCCGTGTCCTGTCAAACCTGTCATACCGCAACGCCACATATCCGCTCTAAAGACCAAGTCATATTAAACGGACATATTGCTAAACTGGCTTGTGAAACTTGTCATATTACTCATCTACAAGCTAATAACGTCGTTTTAAGAGACTGGGTACATCCAACTTGGGATGAAGAAGAAGGTATTTATATGCCGACAGACATTTATTTATCCGGGGAAGTCGGCAAAGGTTTTAGCTTCTTATGGCTTAACGGCAATGGTACCTTCCTAGCTAACGCTTTGGGCAATAACCCAAATAAGTCGGATGCCTATAATCCACTGATGCAACAAATGGTTGTCATAGATAATCCCGAAGTGATTGCAGCTATACGTGCTAAGGCGATAGAACTCCAAAAAATTTATGCTAATATTGACGTGGAAAAGTATGTCGAAGCGGCTACCAAACCCTTAACCCAGCTTTCCCCAGCCATGCTGAAAAAACGCCGCCATAAGATTCGAGACAACCTGCGTTCAGTGATGAATCAAGGCAAAAGTAAAATCTATCCGTTTAAATTATTCAATGCGATGATGTATGAAGACATGGGCAATCAAGGCCCTTTTGGTGCGATGATTTTACCTTTTGATTATCCAACTTATTATGAAACCGGCAATGCCATAGAATCGGTTAAAACCGCAATCCAAAATCCTATAGTTAAACGCATGTATGAAACCCCGTTTAAGTTATACATGATGGATGAATTTATGTATTATTTCGGAATCGAAGAAGGTTGGAAAACCAATTATCCATTGGTTGATGACAAATTGGTGAATGTTGAACCCCACTGGATGCGCCAAATGGGAACCTTAATGGTAAACCACGGCATTGAGAAAAAAGGGCGACAGTGTGAGGAATGTCATACTACTAATGGGATTATGGATTTTAAATTATTGGGTTATTCGCCAGAGCGGGTTGAAGAATTGGAACATTTGCCTGAGTTGTCTAGCCACTGAATAAGTACGGAGTCCAAACCTGACAGGTTTTAAAAACCTGTCAGGTTTATTAATTTGGAACATTTGCTGGAGTTATAGGATCATTGTTATCTCCTAATTTTAGATTGGAGATC
>JAUXCJ010000346.1 GCA_030618965.1 Thiomargarita sp. | reverse complement strand
GAAGAAACTATAGAAATAAATCTAAATGACATTAAAGAGCCTATTTTAGCATGTCCAAATAGCTGCTAAATTTAAAACTACAATTACTGCGACTAATAAGAAAGCCGTAGCATAAACTAATGGGCGAGCGGCTTCGACATTGGGGCTTTGGAAGCCAACATCGTAGATATGAAATCCTAAGTGCATGAATTGACGTTCTAAATGTAAAAACGGTGCTTGAAAATCTACAGGTAAAGAAGGGGCTAATTTGACAACGCCTACCAACATTAACGGCGCTACTTCTCCCGCTGCACGAGCAATGGCTAAGATTAAGCCTGTTATCATCGCTGGGCTTGCCATCGGTAATACAGTGCGCCATAAGGTTTCCGCTTTTGTCGCTCCTAATGCTAAACTCCCTTCTCGAATTGAACTTGGAATACGCGATAAGCCTTCTTCAGTGGAAACAATCACAACAGGTACTGTTAAAAGTGCCAAAATCAAGGAAGCCCATAATAGCCCTGGGCTGCCAAAGGTAGGAGCAGGTAAGGCTTCTGGAAAAAATATTTGGTCAATATTGCCACCTAGAAAGTAAACGAAAAAGCCTAGTCCAAAAACACCATAAACAATTGAAGGTACTCCGGCTAAGTTATTAACAGCTATACGAATTGTTGTTGTCAAAACACCTTGTTTGGCGTATTCATGCAAATATATGGCAGCAATTACGCCGATGGGGGTGACAATAATAGACATTAGGAGAACCATGACAATTGTACCGAAAATTGCAGGAAATATTCCGCCTTCTGTATTCGCTTCGCGTGGTTCTTCGCTAACAAATTCCCCGCCTTTCATTATATAAAAGCCAACTTTGTCTACTAAAGACATCGCGTTTGGGCGATGAACATGCACCACTTTAGCTAAAGGAATATCGACAATACGTCCATCCATGACTTCAGCGGTTAAGCTATCCCGATTAATAGTTTTGTATAATTCGTCTAATTTTTGGTTTAATGTTTGAAAACGTGCATTAAGTTCGGCTTTATTTTCGGCAATCTCGGCTTGTTTGTTCGCAGTTAGTTCATTATCTAATTCTAAACGTCGTTGATATAAGCGTAATCGTTCTAACTTATAATTGATGTCGCCCATATCAGATTTTTGAATGCTGCGAATTTTTTCTTGAATGCCTAATGCACGTTCTAAACGTTTATGTAATTCCGCCCAAGCAGTTTCCCCATCACTAATAATTTTGCCATTTTCTTTAACGCTTTTAAGATAACCATAAAAGTTTCCCCATTCCCTGCGCTCAACGACAATTAATTCTTTAGGATAATTTTGATTCTCTAAGTTTGAAGCTAGTATCCAGCGAAAATCTAATCCTAATAAGTCACGGTTGCCTGTTTTGAGCAGATAACGAGTCACCCAATCACCTTCAACAGTTATACCGCTATCTCGTAAACGCGCAGCTGGTACGGTTTCTTCATCATAAATTTCACCGATTAAACGAATAGTCCTGCCATCAGCTTCGGTATATTGGGATTCCATAATTGAAGCCGGCCAAAAATGCCCTAAACCACGTGCGGCAATCAGAATTAATAATGCAGCAACTATGACGATGCTAACAGTTACGGCTGCTGCTGTTAGCCATATCCAAGGATCACCACTTTTCCACCAGTTTTTCATTTTCAATTTATTTGTTACCTATATAATTGTTTGATTCCAGCATTTCTCCCTCCCCCCTAACCCCCTCCCGCTGGGAGGAGGAAACCCAAGCAAGACAAAAGCACCGCGCTTTGTCGTCCCCCCTCCCAGCGGGATGGGGCTAGGGGGAGGGAGAAATCCTAAATCTACGGAGCAGTGATTTTCAATTGTCCCTGTACAAAAATTTTATTATCCCGTGAGCAGACAAATTTCACTTTATGGTTTCCTTTATCTGTTAGCTTGATACTAAATAGCTGTTCAGGTTGCAAGGGTTTTAGAAACTTGCTAATAGGAATACCTGTCACTTGGTAATCATTTCTCCATTCTTGGAGTACTTGAATGACTTCATCAAGAATAACAACTCCGGGTACGATGGGATTATCGGGAAAATGCCCTGCTAAGCTCGGATGATTGCTCGGAATTTTCCGATGAGTTTCATAGTTCATTGTCGCAATTGTGCTAAAAAGTCCAATAATACATTACGCGGCAGTTTACTTGTTTCGTTTCTAGGTAACTGATCCACTTTATATAAAGGTCTCGGCATAAAGCTAGGATCAATGTGTTCTGCTAAAGCACTTAATAAAGTTGTTTTATCTAAATCGGGCGCAACGACTAAAGCTGCCAAACGTGTCACACTTTTATTATCATCTTCTTCAGGCATCACAAAAACGCCATCCTGGACACCCTCAATGGCATTCAATTTATGATTAAGATCGTTCAATGAGGCACGTTTGCCAGCAATATTAATCATATCTGTATGCCGCCCTAATAATTCAAATTGGGTTTTATTGTGTATTTTAACATAATCGCTTAGAACAACTTCCTCTGAAAAATGATCGCTATGCAGATGCACAATACCATTTTTTTCGCTGATCTGTATGCCATCATAAAGTTGCCAAATATCGCCTTCTAAAGTTCGTCGAATAGCTAAAGAACTGCCTTCAGTGCAACCATAAATTTCTAATACCCGAGTCTTACAGACTTCCTCTGCTTTTCCCGCTAGTGCTTTAGATAAAGGGGCTGTTGCGGAAATAATGCAATCAATTTCTGGCCATTGCAGGCCGGATTTTATACAGGCATTGAGATGAATTGGGGTGGTAATTAGAACACGGGGGGCTGGCACAGCGGCTAAAGCTTCAGAAATATCTGAAGGAAAAAAAGGTCGCCCTCCATGTACCTTGACATCAAGCACCAAGGGTAAAAGGATTGAAGTATCCAATCCATACATGTGTTGTGGTGGCACAGTAGCGACAAGAGTCGCATTTTTAGGCAGATTGAAATGCTTTTGAATTAGCCATGAAGTGGCTACTAAAGAACGCCAACGTTTAATATGAGGGCTGGGTTTACCAGTACTTCCTGAAGTAAACACGATCGCAGCAATGTGTTCTGGCGGAAGATTTTCTAATGGTGAACTAGTGTTCTCAAGCCACGCTTT
>JAUXCJ010000408.1 GCA_030618965.1 Thiomargarita sp. | reverse complement strand
CTTCTCCTGCTCAATTAGCTAAGAAAGCAGCTATTAAGAAATTGATAAAAGCTTTGAAAGAATTTGCAAAAAAGAAAGTTAAAGATGCTGCTAATGTTACAAAGAGTACATTGCAGTATGCGAGCAAAATAAGTAAGCAGAAGCAAATGAGGCATATAAAAGGAACTGCACCTACGAATAAAAGTTATTTTGATTCTCTGGAGGACGCGCAAAGCGTGCTCGACAATTTCAATGCAGGAAACTACAAGCTAATAAGTGAAAATGTTAAGCAAAGTACTGTAACAATCAGAGTTGAAGGAGTAACTGGCAAGTATGTGAATGTTGGCAATCCTAATGGGTTACCTGATGTAAATACCGCAACAAATGTATTTATGCTTCAATCACTGAAATCACCAAAAATTGTGCCTGTTAACCCTAATAAAGGTTTATAAGAGTTATGAACATAGATCAAACAAAATTACTATTATCTGTGCAAAGAGCCTTGCTGTTTAGCATTACTTCAATAATGAGATTTATATTTGTTGAAGTGGACAGTGACGGAACATTGAAATTGTTGGTCTATGTTCAAAACGAACTGTCTGAGGATGAACTAGATTTATTGTATTCAGCGGCAGGAGAAATATGTGGAGATTTTGTCGAGCTTAATGACAGCGATGTAGAAATTGTTGTTAGTAGTGATAGTTATGAAGGATTAAAGAGCCTAAAACATTTGGTTTATGCCAAAGCGGGGTAGCTAGTAGGTTGGACTGACGACAGAAAGTCCAACATTTTAGTGACAAAACATAGGGTGGGTAGAGCGACAGCTTTAACCCACTTTTTTTTTGCTTACTAATCCTTAAATTTGGTGTATGGTTTGTGGCTAATTAAGCAGGAAAAAATGGTAAGTATTTATATTTAAGCTGAAGTACCGTTGCTCTGTCGGATAGTTCTGGAGCTGTAGTTGAGAAATTCCAATATTCACCTTTTGGAGCTTTGGTTAAGGGTGATCGCTCGAAAACGCCATTTTTGTTTAATGGTATGTATGGAGTGATGACCGATGGAAACGGCTTGTTGTATATGCGGGCGCGGTTTTATAGTCCTGAGATTCGGCGGTTTGTTAATCGGGATATTTTGTTGGGTGGAGTTGGTGATGGGCAATTACTGAATCGGTTTGCTTTTGTGACGGGGCAGCCTGTGAAGTTGGTGGATCCGTTTGGGTTGAGTAGTGAGGAACCTGGTTATTGGTTGAATACCACTATTTCTATTACTATTACCGCATTGAATATATTTGATACGGCTAGTGATATAGTTTATGCTTGTTCGGTTGTCGCTAGTGCAGGAACTGGTTTAGCAGCCGCTCCAGCTATATTGGGTAAGAAAGCGGCTGTTAAGACATTGATAAAAGCTTTGAAAGAATTTGCCACAAAGAAGGAAGCGTTGGGAAACTTGGTATCAACAGTTGCTCAAGTTGCTAGAAAGAAAGCCGGTTTTTCTAATAACGGTATTCCAATAATTCTTGATAGAAATTTAGAAGCCAAAGGTTTTGCTGATGCTCTTAGAGCGAAAGGTTTTAATGTGCGATCAATTACTGAAATTTTTGGAAAAGACCCTGGTGATGTAAATATAGACAAGTTAGCCAAAATGATAGGAGCAAAAGTTCTTACACGAGATAGAGGTAGGCAACTTGATGGTGGCTTTGGTAATAGTGCTATTCAAGTTGATAGCCGGATTCGAAGCATTGAAGGTCTTACTCGTGCACTTAAGAGCGGTCTTTGAATATGAAAATTTTGACAGACGAAAATTTATTGAATGGAAACCCTCACCTATATGGTCATAATATGACTGTATTGGACGTTGTTTCTGATTGTTTCTATGGAGGTGTAGATTCTTTTTTGTCTTGCAATCCTAGGTTAAGTATGTCTGATTTAAGTGATACGTTAAAATACTGCGAAAGTAGAAGATGTGATTTAGATGGTAGCCACTGTGGTGGATGTTATCTTCGTTTATCTCAAGATAATATCGAAAATATGGATGACTTCATAAACCGCTTTTCAGAGGTAAGATTCGTTGATTCGGATGAAATTGTTAAAGGAGCTGGGCTTGGTGTAATAATTATGCCAGGCAATAAAAATACTTTGCCTCAAATATGGAAAGGTGTAAAAGGTTGGGAAATGGCAGACTTCCTACTAAAGGTACTGTCTAAAAAATAGGAGAGTATGATGCACAAAACCGCTTGTATCTGGTTAATTACCCGGATGGAAGCCACAAACAGTATCACTACGAAAATGCCGATTTCCCCAATGCTTTGTGATCAGCGTGGCATCCGTTACGCTACCTATGCTTATGATGACAATGGGCGTGTCCGACTCACTGAACATGCCGGCGGCGTGGGGAAATAGGAAATGTACTTATAGCATTAGGTAAAGCTGGCACGGGTAAGGAAACATTTCGAGCCATCGGTTCTTTGGAGGGCAAATTTGCTCTTGAGCCAGGTAGGGTGGGAAGCGTCTTTTTGCTGCCCACCAGCTCCAAAATTCATAAAAAAAACTTGATCTGATCAAATTTTATTATTTTAACCTCATTTTCAAAATCGCATAAAAAATATACATTCCTTATTTATAATATTTTTATTATTTTATCCTTATTTTAAAAATCACCCGCGCAATGCCTGATTTATATACATTTTATTTAGTCTAACCTACGAGCTGACGCGGCTGGGCAAAATCTACACTATACCTATAATCAGTATGG
>JAUXCJ010000332.1 GCA_030618965.1 Thiomargarita sp. | reverse complement strand
GCGAAACATATATTACATTATGTCTCGCCCTTTCAGGGCTTAAAATAGCATGTCATTAAGTCCTGGGGCGATGCCCCAGGCTAGTATGTTTTCCCCCTTCAGGGGAAGCAAAGCTAAAGCTTTGGCAGCGGCCAGTACCAGACAAAAGCAGCTTGACTGTGTACTAGAAATGCATGGAGTTCTCACATGAATAATAGATTAGGAAATGAAATATCTTTGCCGCCATGATATTTATCCTATCACGTTCAAGACGTTCAGTCTCGGTGTAAGGCTCGGATGATGGCTCCATCATCAGCGAGGCACGATGACTGGTATCTGGTTTCTTGCTGGTTGTTGGTAATTGGCATCCACAAACGAAGTAGCCAAGTAAATCAAATAGGATTACTATATCCAACGGTATCTCGCCAACCTCATCCAAAAAGATCGTGCCACCGTCCGCCAGTTCAAAACGGCCAACGCGATCTTTCAGCGCACCGGTAAAAGACCCTTTTACATGGCCAAAGAACTCGCTCTCAAAAAGCTCGCGTGGAATGGCCGCACAATTAACCCGAATCAGCGGGCGCTTGCTGCGCTCACGGCTGCTCAACCGAACCACGCGCAGTCTGAGTCTCAAGCCATGAACCGGCATTGATTTTGCGGTGCGTGCGCCTAGTTTTTAGCTAAGATATTGAGTTGGATCAACCACGCCTAAGGCACGAAATCCTTCAGCGCGTAAACGGCAAGCGTCACAAACGCCGCAGGCATAAGCTTGATTTGGCTGATAACAAGAAATTGTTAGGCTATAATCTACCCCTAAACCTAGCCCTTCTTGAATAATTTCTGCCTTAGATAAATGAATCAGGGGGGTATGAACTTTGAAAGGATGTCCTTCTACCCCTGCCTTGGTGGCAAGATTGGCCATTTTTTCAAAAGCTGTAATAAATTCAGGACGACAATCAGGATAGCCGGAATAATCAACGGCGTTGACACCAATAAATAAGTGAGAAGCTGATAAGACTTCAGCCCAAGCTAATCCTAAGCTTAAAAAAACAGTATTACGCGCAGGTACATAAGTCACAGGAATTTCATCAGTAGAAACGCCGGTTATAGGTACATCAATATGAGTATCTGTCAGCGCAGAGCCACCGATGCTGTCCAAATTGAGATTAATAAATTTGTGTTCAATAACACCTAAATGCTTGGCGACTTTATCAGCGGCTTCTAATTCAAGGCGGTGACGTTGCCCGTAGTCAAAACTCAGGGCATAGCAGGCATAGCCTTGTGATTTTGCGATGGCTAAGGTGGTAGCGGAGTCAAGTCCGCCAGAAAGAAGCACAACGGCGGTTTGTGTGGGCATATTATTTAGTAGCCTTTTTTGCGAATTTCTTGCAGTCGTTGTTTAGCGAACTGGGCTACGCTGGTATCAGGATAAGTTTCTTTGATTTGTTGAAAAATGGCTTGTGCAGTTGCATAGTCGTTTTTGTCGTAGTAGACATAGCCAATTATTAATAATGCTTCTGCATTTCTAGGACTGTTTGGATATTTTTCTAATAGAGTACTAAAAGCAGTCAGTGCGGAATTAAGACGTTTTAGGACATAATAAGTGTGTCCCAGCAAATATTGTACTTCATCTGCTTGAGGACTTTGTGGATAAAGTTTTAGGAATTTTTTCGAGCTTGTAATGACTTTTTCATAATCGCCCGCTTGAATTTCTTCGACAATCTCTTGATAAGTAATGGTTTTGTTAGAAACAGTCGGGGCCGGATTGGTTTGTTTCTCTGTCAGTGGAACTGCTGGTTCTGAGATTGTTGTTGATTCTACGGGCGATGATGGAGTGATTGATTGTGGTGTGATGGGTTGCGCTTGCGAGTTTTTGAGCAGTTCCAGTTCATAGTTGAGCAGCTCTATTTCTCCTTGCAAATTTTGTATTTGTTGTTGTTGTTGAGACAGTTTAAAGGTATGATTAAAAATAATTTCTCTTAATTGGGTTAGTGCTTGTTCTAGCTGAATTATGCGCGTTTGCATGTAGTCTGCTGCAAGTGGTGGGGACGCTAAAATTAGCAATATTAGGATAGCTAGGGATTTTTTTGGTATTAACATATTAAGCTCACATTTTGTTAGGTTCTCGTTTTCAAACAGGTGTTTGATAACGAGATAATGAATCAAATCAATATATTTTAAGGATAAACAAATTCTACTCTGCGATTTTTCCGCCAATGCCTTTCGCTATGTCCTGACGATGCTGGTCGTTCTTCACCATAACTTAAAGTCATTAACTGGTCTTCAGAAACGCCTAAGCTCCTCAACATTGCCTTCATGACGATAACACGTTGTTCTGCTAGAGCTAAATTATATTCGCGTGACCCGCGTTCATCAGTATGCCCTTCCAAGCGGACAAAACTCAGTGGGTTTGCTCTGAGATACTTGGCATGTACTTCGAGTACGGCCCGGGTTTCAGTAGTCATAATGTTACTGGAAGTTTCAAAATGGATGATCCGTTTTTTAGGCGGCTTTTTTTCCTTTGGTTTCTCCATCAATTCACCTTGAAGTGGGTTGCATGGTGCTGTTTTGCAAGGAATTGTTGTAGTTGGGTTGCTAATAATTGGGACTTCATTATTTTCTCTAGGAGCTTCTCCTTCGGAGATTTTGATCTGTGGTGTACAATCCGCTAATAAAAAGATGCCTAAAATAATGAGTGTTAAATAACGCCATTTTTTCATTAAAAATACTCCTGGTTTGATTGAGTCTCTCCAAAAATAATTAGGAAGATAGCTTTTTGGAGAGCTGCTTAAATTCGCCTACCTATTTAGAAAAGGTGACCATGCTGGCTCTCGCACTTGTTTGCCTAATGCTTCTACTAAAGGTTGATTCGCTCTACCATTTATGGACACTGCGGATAGAGTCGATCCGCTTGTGTAGAGGATCATCGCGCCATTAGGGGCAAAAGTAGGAGATTCATCAAGTGTTGTTTTGGTCAGTATTTTTAATTTTTTGGTTTTTAAATTCAATACTGCAATTTTAAAGCCTTTTCCGTCATTGTGTAACACGGCCAATTGATTACGGTCAACGGGTGAGAAACGTGGTCGTGTGTTGTAATTTCCTTGATAGGTTAAACGCTGTGCCTTGCCACCTGTGACAGGTATCCGATAAATTTGTGGTTTACCGCCACGATCTGAAGTAAAAGCAATATATTTTCCATCTTTGGACCATTCGGC
>JAUXCJ010000229.1 GCA_030618965.1 Thiomargarita sp. | reverse complement strand
GCCAAAATGGAAGCAGTTTTCCCCAAAGTCTGCGCCCCTTGTTTTGAACACATAATCAGCGAACTGCGTTTTTGAAAGTCATAAACGCCCAGCGGTGATGAAAATCTTGCTGTGCCTGATGTCGGTAAAACGTGATTAGGACCGGCACAATAATCGCCCAAGGCTTCCGCAGTGTAACGCCCCATGAAGATTGCGCCAGCATGGCGGATTTTTGAAACAATGCTCTGAGGGTCTTCGATAGACAATTCCAGATGTTCTGGCGCGATAATATTAGCTACTTCAACAGCTTCATTCAAATCTTGAACTTGTATCAATGCGCCATAATCATTGATTGAACTGCGAATAATGTCCATGCGTGGCATTTTCTCAATTAGCTGATTCATGCTGTCTTGTACTTTATCCAAAAAGGCGGCATCAGGACTAATTAATAAAGCCCGTGCTTCTTCATCATGTTCAGCTTGAGAAAATAAGTCCATTGCTATCCAATCAGGATTAGTCAGTCCATCACAAATCACCAGTATTTCTGATGGTCCTGCAATCATATCTATGCCTACCGTACCAAAAACCATTTTTTTAGCAGTGGCGACATAGCTATTGCCTGGGCCAACAATTTTATCAACTTTGGCTACAGTTTCAGTGCCATAAGCTAGTGCAGCAACCGCTTGTGCGCCGCCGACACTGATGACTTTATCCACGTCCGCAATCGCTGCCGCAGCTAATACGATGTCATTAAGTTTATCATCTGGCGCTGGAACAACCATAATGATTTCGCCCACGCCAGCCACTTTCGCTGGTATCGCATTCATTAATACAGAAGAAGGATAAGCAGCTTTACCGCCCGGCACATAAATTCCGACTTTATCAAGTGGCGTAATGTGCTGTCCCAATACAGTCCCATCGGCTTCAGTATATTGCCATGAATCTTGCTTTTGGTGTTGGTGATAATCACGAATCCGTGCGGCTGCGACTTCCAAAGCATCCCTTTGGGTTTTATCCAAGTCATTCAAGGCTTGTTGCTGACGTTCATCGGAAATAATCAGCGCAGAAGCGTCTTCAATTTGTCGGCGATCAAACTGGCGAGTGTACTGAACTAACGCAGCATCGCCTTGCTGACGCACTGTTTCTAGTATAGAGCGCACGGTTTCGGTGACTCTTTTATCTATCTCAGTTTCGCTTGCTTGTTGCTGGTTAAGTGTTACCCAAAAGTCTTTATCTTGAGTATTGAGGCGTTGTGGTTTCAGCATTTTTTTTCCTGTCAAATTAATTTCGGTTTTTTCTATATCCATATCCACCAGTTCTAATATTAACCACTCTATTAGATTGAAATTCAATAATTTGTATCAAACGGCGTGGTCCCAAATTGTATAACCAAATTTCTACAATGATGAATTGGTAACCGATATAAGTCCATCTGGTGATTTGCTCCATATCTTTTTGAGTAGGCTCACCACATTTCATCAAAACATCATATTTTGTGTCCCCTTCTGAAACCAGCTTATTTTTACACCGAAAAGCTTGGCTTTCTAATGGTGAAAGTACTAGAAAACAGACTAAAATAATCATAAATTTTTTCATGAAAAACTCCCAACCTAAATTTTGTCTCGTTCATAATCAAGAAAATGCCTAATTGTGATTGACAACTATTTAAATATCAATACTATTATATATCCAATCACTAAATTAATAACTGAAAAAAATGCGGCCTGCTCAATTAACGATTGTTTTAGAACGTGAATTTTTAAGTACACACCAAGGGCATCATACTCCTGTTATGTTATGGGGAGCACCTGGTATTGGTAAATCTCAACTCGTCACACAGGTAGGTATAAAGCATAATGCTCCTGTCATTGATATTCGGCTTTCTCAAATGGAACCCAGTGATTTACGGGGGATTCCTTTTAGAGTTGGTGATTTGGTTGAGTGGGCGATTCCTGCGCTTTTGCCTGATGTCGAGCGTCATGGCAGTAGTGGGATTTTGTTTTTAGATGAAATCACTTCGGCACCGCCTAGCGTTTCAGCCGCTGCTTATCAGCTTATTCTTGATCGTCGTTTAGGTGAATATCAAGTTCCAGATGGTTGGGCGATTATCGCTGCTGGTAATCGTCAAGGGGATCGAGGCGTTACTTATACTATGCCCGCACCTTTAGCTAATCGCTTTTCTCATTTTGAACTGGAGGTTCATTTAGACGATTGGGTTGCTTGGGCTTATAAAAACGCGATTGATGATAAAGTTATCGCTTTTTTGAGATTTCGTCCTGAGCTGCTTTTTGATTTTGATCCAGCCCATAATCCCGTTGCTTTTCCATCTCCGCGTTCATGGGAGTTTGCCCACCGCGCTTTGCAGAAATTTTCTGATTATCCTGAACTGCTATTAGGTTCTTTACAAGCTTGCGTCGGCCCTGCGGCAGGTATAGAACTCAATGCTTTTGTTATTAATTTAGATAATATGCCCGATTTAGACGCGATTTTACGAGGCGAAGCGGTATCCATTCCTGATGAAATTGATTTGCAATATGCCATTGCTGCTGCATTAGTTGGGCGAGCTATTCGCGCAGAAGATAAACAGGTTTATGGACAAGTTCTAAATTTTGCCAGCCAATTTAAGAATCGTGAAATGGGCGTTATGCTGGTATCTGATTTACAACGAGCTATTGGTTCGGTTTTGTTTGAAGTTCCAGAATTTGCACAATGGGCGCAGGCTATTGGAGATATTATGCTTTATGAATGATATAGAAACTAAATTGACTAGGGCGCGTACTAAACTGATTATGGATAAACCCTTTTTGGGTGCGCTAGTTCTCCGCTTACCGATGCGAATGGCAGAACCGAAATGGTGTCAAACAACCGCCACCGATGCTCGGCATTTTTATTATAATCCTGAATATATTGATGCTTTAAGTACTGAACAAGTGGAATTTGTTCTAGCACATGAGGCATTACATTGCGCCCTATCGCATTTTGCCCGTCGCCAACATCGTAATAAATTCCGCTGGGATTTAGCCTGCGATTACGCGATTAATCCGCTATTATTAAAAGATGATTTAATTCCACCTCCAGGGGTATTAGTAGAAGAAAGCTTTGAAGGGCTAACGGCGGAAGAAATCTATCCAATGATAGATGAAAATAATACCGATGAGCCGATGGATAAGCACGTTTATGATGGCTACGAGCAAAAACAAGAAAATGGGCAAGGGAATCAATCTAGTGAACAAAATCAAGCAAATGATGAAATTCAACAAGAACCAGACGAAGCTGAAAATGGGGGAGCATCACAACCTCCACCTTTAAATGAGGGTGAACGCCAAAACCTTGAAACCCAATGGCAACAACGCCTAGCAGGAGCTGCCCAACAAGCATTAGAAGCGGGAAAATTAGGTGGTGAAATGGCAAGAATGGTAGATCATTTATTGCAACCACGCCTACCTTGGCGCATGTTATTGGCAAGATATATGACAATGATGGCACGAGATGATTATACATATAGCCGTCCATCGAGGCGAGAAGGTAGTGCGATTTTTCCCAGTTTACGCAGTTCAGAAGTAGCACTAGTAGTCGCTATAGACACCAGTGGTTCAGTGACTGATAAAGAAATCGCCCAATGTGTAGCAGAAATAAATGCTTTAAAAGGACAAATGCGAGCTAGAATCACCCTACTCGCCTGCGATGCTGAATTATCTGAAGAAGCCCCTTGGATTTACGAACCTTGGGAAGATTTTAATGTACCCAATGAATTAATAGGCGGAGGAGGAACAGCTTTTAAACCAGTTTTTGAATATGTAGATAAAGAAATGCAACAACCTGATTTATTAGTTTATTTTACCGATGCTGATGGCGAATTTCCTGAAGTTGAGCCAATGTATCCAGTGATTTGGTTGGTTAAAGGTAAGGAAAAAGTACCTTGGGGGCAGAGGGTGCAGTTGAATTGAAGAAAATAACATCCTTGTAGTTCTAGGTTTGGAGTGCAAGCTTACCTTGCACTGCCATTAAATTAAGAAAAATCTCCGAGGAGAGCAATACCTCGGAGGTTACAGATACAACGACCTCCGAGGT
>JAUXCJ010000268.1 GCA_030618965.1 Thiomargarita sp. | reverse complement strand
TCTTGAAAGTGATTGATTAAGCCTAAATCGTGGAGGAAGTTGATTAGGGTGTTTTGTTCAGTTTCTTTGCTAATGCCATTGGCTTGGCAAATATCCACATAGTGTTCAAAGCTGGTAAAATTGGTTTTTTTAGCTTGTTCGGCAATCGCGGTTTTAACTTGGAACCATTTTGCAGGAAATGGGGTATTAAGTAATTCAATGTCAGGCAAGGTGTTTTGAATTGTGTTCTTGAGTTCGCTTATGCCTTTTTTTGTGCTACAGGAAATGCGGTTTATGTGTTTGATGTTGGGATAATCTTGTTTTATTTTACTTTTTTGCAGGTCAAAATGGGGATTTTCATCGATTTTGTTAATGACGATAATCACTGGGGAGTTTTTGCCAAAGCTTCGAACGTGTTTTAGCCAATAATCCACTTTATCTTCACTCCTACTGTCGATGACGACTAGGTATAAACAGCGTTTGGAGAGAAAAAATTGATGGGTGGCGTGCATGATATATTGTCCGCCAAAGTCCCAGCAGTGAAGTTTTATCTCGTTGTTATTGTTGTCTTTTAAGTTTAATGTATTGATATTAATACCATGTGTTTGGGGTTCTCCCGGGTCAAAGTCCAGTCCAAGTAAACGTTTCATCAGGGAAGTTTTGCCAGCAGTACCGTTGCCAATGAAAATGAGTTTAGATTCATTGAGAGGGCTATTGTGAATGTGTTTGGATTCAGGGCGATTGTAAATGAATTTGGATTCGTTGAGAAGACGATCTGGTTGTTCTTCTAATGCGGAGTAATAGTCAATAATGGCTTGTCTGCCTTGTTCGACGATTTCTACTGGTGGGGTTTGGAAAGGATTGTCTTTGACAAGGATACCTTTTTCTATAAACCAGTCACTTAGCCATTTAACCTCTAAATTTAAGTCTAAAAGTGCTTTGGGAAACTGGTTTAATTGGTTATTGTATAAATGAAGCTCAGTTAAGTGTTGCAGATTTCCGATTTCAAGTGGCAAGGAGCTTAACTGGTTATAGGATAAATCAAGCTCAGTTAAGTGTTGCAGATTTCCGATTTCAGGTGGCAAGGAGCTTAATTGGTTATAGGATAAACCAAGAGAAATTAAGTTTTGCAGATTTCCGATTTCAGGTGGGAACTCTTTTAAACCACACCCATATAAACCTAATTTCGTAATTTGATTATGCTCATTCAGCACATAGCCTACTGAACCCCATCCAATCTCAATCTCATCTAATTTGGTTAATTTTTTACCTATTGTTTGTTCTAATTGTTTGATAAGTTCTAGTTTTGATTTAAAAAAATTGAACATCTGTTTTCCCTTTTCTAGTTAAGTACAACGGATTAACGTAATAAACGGATTAAATACAGTACATTCATAGTTTGAAATCCGTTTTTTCCGTTAATCCGTTGTACTAAAGGTTTTTCTTTCATAACCAAGTTTAATACTTTTGGCGAATATTAAAAACTAGAACTACAGGGATGAGTTATAAAAGCGGATAATTCCTGCCTTATCCCTTTTTATAACTCATCTCTGTAGTTATATTGGAGTTCCAACGAATAAATTACCTTAGAACGATAAAATTTCATAAAGTTTTATGAATGCACCAATATTTTGGTATGTTGCCCGACGTTAAAACCTGCAATGAGCCATGATAGCCAGTTTTTAAGAGTTGCGGTTGTGTAAACAAAAACCAAATTCATTAGTAGTTTACGGCGTACAATAGAAAAATCATAAATAAATATTTGCACCAAATCTCCAGTGACGGTGTCCACTTTCAAAAGGATGTTTCCATCAAACAAGGGGGCTACTTCCGTTTCAAGTGGATGAGTGATTTCCTTGACGTGTGCGATGAACAAATCAAGTGATTTATCGCGTTCTATCCTTATAAGTTCATTCCCATTAATCATTTGAAACATATATTTTTTCTCCTGTCATTGGCGACTTTGCTCCATAAAAAGTGAGTATGTAATTTCTGGCTCCCAGTAATCTATTCCAAATATCCCTATATCGAATAACGGCTCTAAGGTATTCATGCTTTCTATTCACAAGTTTTATATTCGCAATCTGAGTGTGTTTATCAGTTTTACTTTTGACGACGGATTCTGGTTTGGAGATATTGGCTTTAAATGTTTCATAATATTCATAAGCCTCATCATGTGCTGCTTCAGCTATATGCCGAGAATAAACCTGATGAGTGAGTAAGATTTCTTTACC
The DNA here is from genome assembly GCA_030618965.1 of Thiomargarita sp. Taxonomy (GTDB): domain Bacteria; phylum Pseudomonadota; class Gammaproteobacteria; order Beggiatoales; family Beggiatoaceae; genus JAUXCJ01. The sequence goes on along the minus strand of JAUXCJ010000268.1, from coordinate 1,569 downwards.
ATCCCAATCATAAAGCACATCACGTACAGTTTTATCAGGCTTTTTGGGTTTCTTTTTAGCCATAGAATTCTCGAACCTCATTTTTATGAATTGCGTAAACCAAATTCATTTTTGTGAATTTGTTGATAATGGATTATACCAATTCAAATCTGGAAATTTGGTAAAATCTCAATATGTAGCGTAAAGCAATAGATTAACGTCTACTAAAATATTTTGGCTCATTTATACAATTCACCCTCAGTTGCTGCAATGATTTCTCCTACATTATCCAAATTGGGTAATTTTGCACCAAGATGAACTGGTTTAGTTCGGTAAGGTTTATTCTGATGAACTGGTTGCGATTCGATGACATTTAAACCAGCCTGCAATACCTTATTAATAGTCTGTTTGAAACTATCATTTCTCATAAGACTTAGCTGTTTTAACCTTGCCACAATGTCATTATCTAAAGTCAATGTTGTGCTGTGCATTTTATTTTCCTAAAATTAGTAGTGTGATACAAGCTATAGTACAACGGATTAACGGAAAAAACGGATTAAATATAATACATTCGTTTAAAATCCGTTTATTCCGTTAATCCGTTGTACTACAGGTTTTTCTTTCATAACCAAGTTTAATAACTCTACCAAAGCTAAAGCTTTGGACTCCAAAATACGCTTAACTTAATAGCAATGATGCTGGAGTTTGGGAATGGGTAAATTTATTAGTATTACCAAAGAGTTCTAGCAGGATATTGCCTAATCATTGGATCAGGTGTCAGAATAACCATGTCATGTTCAATCGCTTGACATACTAACATACGATCAAAGGGATCGCGGTGGATTGATGGTAACTGATGGAGATGAAAAGTAGAGGGTTCATCCAGCGGTAAGCTATCAATCTGATGTAGCTTTCTTTGTTCTTGTACAAAAATATCAGGCGTATCTGGCAAAGGCAATTTACCCAGTGCGTGTTTAACCGCAATTTCCCAGCTTGAAACCGCACTTAAATAAACTTGATTATTGGAATCAGAAAACATGGTTCGTGCCTTTTCCGTGAGCTCAGGTGCATTTGCCACTATCCATAAAAATGTACAAGTATCTAGTAGTATATTCATCAATTTTTGCCCTCAAAATCCTCTAACAATTTTTCTGGCAGTTCATCAAAAAAATGGGCTGATACTTGGAACTTATTTTGAGCTAAACCAATCGGACGAGAAGGGTGCGTGGTTGTTTCCCTTGCCGAGTTTGTTGCGGATTCAGGTCGCAATAAAATAACCTGAATAGTACTTCCATACCAATCTTTGTAATTTTCAGGTATTTTTATAATACCTTGATTTGCAGAAGAGTTAAATTCAATCGCTTGCATTAGGGTTCTCCTATACTTAGCAAATGTACAATTTTAGTTTATGGTTTTGTATTTGATTTTATCACATTTCCAATATTGTCCTCATGGTTGAATTGAGGAAAGGCGGCAGTTTAGAAAGGGCTCGCACGCTGCAACGTAATTTTGTGGCTGATTAACATTCTACTAATGATGGCAGGTGTATAGTCATCAAGTTCGGTTTTTTATTAGTTTATACATGGCAAT
>JAUXCJ010000303.1 GCA_030618965.1 Thiomargarita sp. | reverse complement strand
CACCTTGAGCGCATGTGCTGGCTCATCAGTACAAAGACTCGAACTTGATGAAGAAAGAGCATTAACCGATCAATGGAATGATACCGATTCCAAATTAGTTGCCGAAGAAATGATCACAGATATGCTGAGCTATTCTTGGCTTCAAGACTATTATAACCCAAAGCGTCAGCGTCCAACCGTTATTATCCAACGGATACGCAATAAATCTCACCAACATATTGCCATTGATACATTCGTGAATGAGTTTAAACGGGCTTTAATCCGCTCAGGGAAAGTTGATTTTGTCGTCAGTTCTCATGAACGTGAGGATTTACGCAAAGAACGGCTGGATCAGGAAATACATGCTTCTATCGAGACTCAAACAGCCATAGCTCAAGAAACCGGCGCAGATTTTGCCTTATTTGGCACTATCACTTCCATTGTTGAAGAAGCAGGAAGGCAACGTGTAACCTTTTATCAGGTGGATTTGAAACTGGTTGAGATGAAAACTGGTAAGGAAGTTTGGAATGGTGAAAAGAAAATCAAGAAACTCATGAAAAGTTCTCTTTTTTCTAGCTAACGAACTAGGTAATATAACATGTGCAATAAAAAATGGTTATTGTGTTTTGTGATTATAATACTAACTGGCTGCGGCGCAAGCATACCCGTATGGGTTAAGAAACCGCCAGTTAATGAAAATATGGTTTATGCGGTAGCATCTGCTGAGCAACGCAATGAGACTGACGAAACAGCAGCAATAGAACGAGCCAGAGATAAGGCTAAAGTGAAGTTACTCCAGTCATTAAAAATCGCTCAAAGCACCTCCCCTTACAGCGGGAATGCTTTTTATCGCATATTTCGTCAGAAACTGGAAACAATACAACCGACAGCAATAACCGGTTTTAATACCGAAAAGACTTATGTCTCAAAAGAAGCTGACAAAAAAGTCTATGTCTTGCTCAGTCTTAACCGCCAGTCAGCGATAGAAGCAATACGCGCAGACATGTCAAAAATTGATGCATCGTTGGGGAAATACGAATCTGTTTCTGATGACTCACCAAATCAACTTGCGCTGTTCAAGCAACTAGTTCCGGCATTGCCACTAATCGAAAAAAGAAGGCATTTAGAACATCAACTAATGATGTTAAGCAAAGGAGAAGCCGATTTGGATAATGCCTTAGCAATGGCAATTGAGAAAAGGATATATACTTTAGCAGACAATTTAAAAATTCTGCTAAAAGCGGGGAATAAGAAAGCTCTTGACATGCTGCCGTATTTAATACAAGAAATCACCACACTCGGTTTCAAAGTATTTGATGTTGAAAAACACCCAGATATAATTATTGAATTTGGACTAAAAACACGCAAGCAGAAGGAAGATCAGATTGAATTTGTATTTGCTACAGGCAATATTCAAATCAGGGATAACAAAGGTCGGATTCTCAAAGGCTTTGTAAAAGAAGTCAAAGGGGCTTCATCCGTTTCTGGTGGTGCTTATGAGAGAGCCGCAAAAAATATGAGTACAGAATTCGGAAAAGAATTTGTCAACTTAATCTTGAGTTCATTAGAACCCTAAAGAACAGAAAGGGCAACCACAGGGATTGCCCTTTCCAGTTAATTTAACCTATTTGAACTTACTTTTTGAAGCTAATTATACTATGGATATAATTGATTTTGCTCTATCATCCGCGACACCGATTATTGTTCTTATTTTAGGAATCTGGGCAAAAAACATTGCTATAGATTATGAAAGACGAGCTACTCTAAGCGGGCGAATTATCGAAAAACGTGTAGAAATCTATGAAAAAATCGGTGAGGACTTAAACGATATTTTCGTTTTCTTACTACAAGTAGGAGATTGGAAAAAATTTTCTCCCGCTCAAATTATTGAGAAAAAACGACATCTTGATAAACTAATGTATGTCAGTCGGCCTTATTGGTCCGATAGTGTCTTTTTATCCTATAATGAGTTCATGGATTCCGCATTTGAAACTTACACGGAAATAGGCGAAGATGCAAAAATAAAAACGGTAACAAGGAAATTTGAAAAATTGCCCAATTGGAACGAAGAATGGAGAAAACAATTCTCGAAATCTCCAACAGAATTGAGCCTTTTGGCACAAAATTACACCACATTAATGAAACATTTTTCCAGTGAGTTTGGTTACTATCAAAAGCCATCGAAAGATCATTGATACTGTTAAATATGTAGTCGGAGTGCAAGGTTACCTTGCACGGGGTCATGCAAGGTAACCTTGCACTCCGAATCCTCCTTTTACCAATCACCCAACACAAATTCATCCAACCGTTGTTCAACAATAGCCTCTCGCAATGATTGCATTAGCTTCTGATAAAAATGCAAATTATGCACCGTATTCAAATGCGCCCCCAACATTTCTCGTGCCCTATCTAAATGATGCAAATAAGCCCTGCTATAATTTTGACAAGTATAACAATCACAATTTGCATCAAGCGGTGCGGTATCATGTCGATATTGACTATTACGAATTCGTACAATCCCTCCGCTGGTAAACAAATAACCATTCCGTGCATTACGAGTCGGCATTACACAATCAAACATATCGATACCACAGCGCACAGCCTCAATAATATCCGCCGGTGTGCCCACACCCATCAAATAACGTGGTTTATCTGATGGCAACTGTGGGGCTATGCTCGTCAAAATGCGTCGCATATCCTCTTTAGGCTCCCCCACCGATAAACCACCAATCGCATAGCCATCAAAGCCTATATCCACCAAACCCGCCAACGACGCTTGCCGTAAATGTTCATACATACCACCCTGCACAATACCAAACAGGGCAGCAGGATTATCACCATGAGCCGCCTTAGAACGTGCCGCCCATCGTAATGATAGTTCCATAGAATCAATAGCTTGTTTCTCAGTAGCAGGATAAGGCGTACATTCATCAAAAATCATCACAATATCCGCGCCCAAGGCCCGTTGCACCGCCATAGATTCTTCAGGTCCTAAAAAAACCTTAGCCCCATCTATTGGAGAACGAAACGTCACCCCCTGCTCGCTAATCTTCCGCAGTTCACCCAAACTAAACACCTGAAAACCGCCAGAATCCGTTAGAATCGGGCGTTCCCAGTGCATAAAATCATGCAAATCACCATGAGCTCCAATCACTTCCGTACCCGGGCGCAGCATCAAATGAAAAGTATTACCTAAAATAATATCCGCTCCGGTGGCGCGAACTTGCTCAGGTGTCATTGTTTTGACCGTACCATAAGTGCCAACGGGCATAAAAGCCGGCGTTTCTACAATACCGCGTGGAAAATGTAAACGAGTGCGACGGGCAAAACCGTCTGTGGCTAAATGTTCAAACTGCATAATATTTAATGAATAATTCACTTCTGATTGAATATTTAAATAAGTTATTATTGTGTTTTTTACAACAAACGTTGTTTTAAAGAAACATTTATAATAGAATAAATATCAACTTTTATCGACTAACACTTGAAATAACAGAAAAAGAACAT
>JAUXCJ010000246.1 GCA_030618965.1 Thiomargarita sp. | reverse complement strand
GGATGACAACCAGTTACTAAAAATATGATTTTCAAAAATGTTACAATGTCCTAATTCCTCAATGGCAATTTCACTATTTTTAACTTTGCTATATTGGCTGATTGAATGTGCATATCCTTCTACCAATTCAAAGAACATTTCTATTTCAAAAAAGGCTGAAAAATCTTCTCCTTCAAGTTCATATTCCGCATCATAAAGGCGTTTGATTTCGTTTTTAATTTCTTGATAAAAAAGGATTAATTGTTGCAAGTTAGTTGAAATAATCTGTCTGAGTGAATCATGCTCTTTTTCAGCAGGTAGTGGCTTGAATTCGTCTCTGTAAAGAAACATTAATGATTGTGCCTTGGGCACTTTGAAATGTTGTGGTTCGGTTGTCATATTTGTAATCAATTAGGTTATTACAAAATTTTATGGACTATAAGATACGATTTTACCATAACGTTCAATCAAATATTCGCCACTTTTTCTTTTATAAATAGTAGAACCATCACTTCTAGTGCAATGATGTGCTCCTTTTTTATTGAAATTATCGGCTTTTCTTAAATATTTTAACATGTTATCATCGCCATGCTTTTTGACGTGGTAACGAATACTGTCGCTGATGGTATAATGATTACCTTTATCCCATTTCTTTAGTAACTTTTTTGCTTCAGTTAACGAACATCTTGCCTTTTCCATCAATTTTTCATTGCCAGTTAAATCTTGGAATGCAAGGTTACCTTGCACTCCTTTTTTAAAAACTATGCTCCACCCCAGGAAAGCTACCATTTTTCACAGCAGTAATAAACGCCTTAATCGCTGTCTGTATTGAACCTGTTTCCTGCAAAAAATTTTTAGAAAATGAGGGAGGTTTGCCATGTGTTAAACCTAATAAATCATATAAAACCAACACCTGCCCATCACAATCAACACCGGCTCCAATCCCAATCACAGGAATATCCAACGAATCCGTAATTTCAGTCGCCAATTTACTAGGCACACATTCAAGCACCAACAACGAAGCCCCGGCAGCTTCTAAAGCCATTGCATCATTTTGCAAGCGTTCCGCGCCCATTTCATCACGGCCTTGTACACGATAACCGCCCAATTGATGCACAGATTGTGGAGTTAAGCCCAAATGGGCACAAACCGGAATACCCCGCTCAGTTAATAACTGCACAGTCTCTATTAACCACGCACCGCCTTCAAGTTTCACCACTTGAGCCTGCCCTTCACCCATGAGACGCGCCGCATTTTCTAGCGCAGTCTCAGGTATCGCATAACTCATAAATGGCATATCGACAACCAACAAAGCTTGCTTATTACCACGATGTACTTGTTTACAATGATAAATCATATTATCAACTGTCACAGGCAAAGTACTATCATGGCCTTGAACTACCATACCTAAAGAATCTCCGACCAATAAAATCTCAATACCAGCTTCATCAAGTAAATGAGCAAAACTAGCATCGTAGGCCGTTAAACAGGTGATCTTTTCACCCTTTTCTTTGATTTTACGTAATTGGGTTAATGTCATCGTCAGTTATCACTTGGAGTGCAAGGTTACCTTGCACAAGCTCGTGCAAGGTAACCTTGCACTCCTTTCCATTAGGCAAGATTAAATCAGGAGTGCATTCATAAAGAGGATACAATACAAAAGCCCTTTCATATAAACCAGGATGTGGCAAAGTCAAGCGAGCTTCCTGTAATTGCACATTATCATACAAGAGCATATCTAAATCCAAAGTCCGAGGTCCCCAACGTTCAGCACCTCGCACCCTACCTTGTTTATTTTCAATTGCTTGTAAATTATCAAGCAAGACCAAAGGTGACAATTCAGTCACCAACATTGCAACCGCATTAATATAATCCGGTTGATTTTGCGACCCCAAAGGCCGACTGCGATACAAAGCCGATTGTGTTTTTAAGTGGGTATTGGGCAAAAGCTTGAGTGCCTGCAAAGCTTTTTTAAGCTGCTCAATAGGATTATCAAGATTACTGCCCAATCCCACATAAACAATATGATTAATGTCCAGTTTTTAGCTCTTCTGTTTTTTCTGATTCGATTTACGTCGCCGTAACCGTTTCTTAAGAGAAGAAGCCGCTGAAGCACCTTTCTGAACTTGTAGATTATTCTCTAAAAATTCAGTCCACCAATCCGCCTCATCGGCTAAACCCTTCTCGCCAGCCTGGGCGCGTAGCAGCAAAAAATCATAGCCCGCACGAAAACGAGGGTGTTTTAAAACATTCAAACACTTAGTTTTACCCCGACGATACCGCGTTAAGCGGAGTTGCAAACGCCAAATCTCTTGTATCAAGACAGAAATGCGTCTAGGGATAGCGACATATTTTTGTTGCTTTGCCAACAGCCTTTGAAAAGCCTCTAGCCAAATTTCTTGTTGATTCATGCCTTTGACCGAGTTATTAGATAAATCCGGCAACAAAGCTGGCCATAAAAAGGCTGCCAATAAAAAGGCAGGCATAACGGGTTTATCCTGACTAATCCGCTCATCGGTATTGCGTAGCATCTGCTCAACAAATGCCCGCGCAATAGGATTATCTAAACAAGCTTCCGTATAAGGAAATAATTGTTTAAATAAATTATAGTGTTGTAATTGAATCAATGATTCTGTAGCGTGTCCACTGAGAAAAAGTTTTTGGACTTCTTCAAACAAACGCGCTGGCGGAATATTACCAAGTAAGCCACTTAATTGCGGTATCAACTCAGCACTTTCTGGCTCAATACTAAAACCTAGTTTTGCCGCAAAGCGGGCAGCCCGTAACATACGCACAGGATCTTCCTGATAACGCACCACAGGATCACCAATTAAACGTATGACACCAGCCTGTAAATCCGCCAAGCCATTGGCATAATCAATTACAGAAAAATCACTTATGTCATAATAAAGCGCATTAATCGTAAAATCGCGGCGCAAAGCATCTTCATCAAGCGTGCCATAGACATTATCGCGTACAATACGCCCATTTTCAGTCACCCCATCACCAGCAACCACCCCTTTATCATGGTGAGCGCGAAATGTGGCAACTTCAACGATTTCTCCCCTTTGATGCACATGCGCGAGTACAAAACGCCGCCCAATCAAGCGACAATACTGAAACAAACTTTTTACTTGCTCTGGGCGAGCATTAGTCACAATATCAAAATCTTTAGGGATACGCCCCAATAAAACATCACGTACCCCACCACCGACTAGGAAAGCTTGATAACCACCCTTATATAACTGATACAATACATCAAGTGCTGCCTGACTAATGCTATTACGCGATAAACTATGCTCAGGGCGCGGGATGCGAGTAGGTGAATTTATACCTTGATACCCCTTTGACGCATATCCGCCAGTACAACATCAATTCCCTTTTTGTCAATAATACGCATACCGTTGTGACTAAGACGCAATTTAACCCAACGATTTTCAGCCGATACCCAAAAACGATGGATATGCAAATTAGGCAAAAAACGGCGCTTAGTTTTATTATTAGCATGAGAAACATTATTACCTGCGACAGGACGTTTCCCCGTTACTTGACAAACTTTAGACATAATAATTACTCCTTTATTGTTATTAACGAAAAAATTAAACTTCTCTTTTTAACAAAAAATGGCAATGATAACAAGTTTTTGATCAAAAATCATTGATTTATTTGTCAAATTTGTTATTTCCGATAATATCTAGTGATTGCTTGAACCGCCCATCAGAACATTATAGCCATTAATGAATTTTCTCGTTTATGTTTTATATGTATTGCAGTTATAATTCAAACAATGTTTAGAAAAATGGAAATATTTGTCTTATCTTAGGCGATAAGATTAAGATATTTTTGATATATTACAAGAGAAAACTATTATGAAACAAATAGTTATATTTATTATCACCCTACTGTTTATCAGTGGATGTGAACAGCTTAACTCTTTAGTTAGGTCAACAAGC
>JAUXCJ010000139.1 GCA_030618965.1 Thiomargarita sp. | reverse complement strand
GGTGGTATATTGAAATCACGCTCTAGCAAGGTTGGAAACACGCCAAAGCTGTCATAAGCAATATCTAATAGTCGCCAAACCGGATCAATCACATCAGCACCGTGAGTATCGACAATCAAGTCTTGGGCTTCATTATAATGGCCTGCAATATGACTATAAGCAATACGTTCGCCAGGTAGTGCCTTGAGAAAGGCTTCTGCATTATAACGATGATTGATGCTATTGACATAGATATTGTTCACATCTAACAAGAAATCACAGTCTGCCTCTTCTAAAACTGCCTTAATAAAATCAATTTCTTCCATTTGTTTGCCAGGCGTAGCGTAATAGGAGACATTTTCAATGGCAATGCGTTGTTCCAGAATATCTTGAGTACGGCGGATGCGTTCCGCAACATGATATATGGCTTCTTCTGTGAAAGGAATAGGCATTAAGTCGTAGAGATGGCCGTCATCGGCACAGTAACTGAGGTGTTCGCTATAGCAGCGTATTTGATGGGTAGCTAAAAACTGTTTGAGGCGTTGCAGAAAGGTTTCATCAAGTGGTGCAGGGCCGCCAATATTTAGGGATAGGCCATGACAGATAAAGGGATAACGCTCGGTAAAGCTGCGAAAACGTTTCCCTAGACGACCACCTAAACCAATCCAATTTTCCGGTGCAACTTCCATAAAAGCGACTGGTGCAGATGTTTGTTCCTCCAACGAGTCCATCAATTCGCCTCGCCGGAGACCCAAACCTGCGCCATGAATGGGATTTCTCATAGCGTAGATTTCTTTTAAGTCAATGAACTTTGATTACTCATTGCCGCCGCATTTACCTTCGCCGCATTTACCTTCGCTTTTATCACCTTTTTTATCAGCGCCGCATTTACCGTCACCTTTTTTATCAGCGCCGCATTTACCGTCACCTTTTTTATCAGCGCCGCATTTAGCTTCTCCACCTTTATCACCGCCGCACTTAGCTTCTCCAGTTTTCTCACCGCCGCACTTAGCTTCTCCAGTTTTCTCACCGCCGCATTTACCATCAGCAGATGCTAACATCATATAGCCACTTGACAAAGCTGTCATACTGAAAGGATTATCAGCAGCATTAGCTACTGAAGTTGCACTTAAACCAATCGTCAAAACGGCACTGGCAGCAAGAATCAATGGGGTTTTTAGGGCTTTATTAAACATTTTCATAATCTCCAAATTTAATATTCAAAAGTAACAAGTAAAAGTAAATGATAATAATTAACAGTCTTAATCAAAGCTATAAAAACTAGCTTTCATAATAAGACCCGCCTTCAATCATTTTTCTTTCACAAAAATTGAGCTAAAAAAAACTACTGGTATCATTACATCACTATTAAATAGTTTTATAATAATATCAAAGTAATTTTGTCAGAAAGTCTATTACGATTATTTTAAAAAAGCAAATACTTTTTTGATATTATTATTATTTATTCATTTGATAAATTAAATGAAAACTGCTTTTTTAGATTCTATTACTTAGAGGATGAAAAAAATGCATGTAAGTGCGTTTATTGTTGCGCCAACCAACATGGACGAGTTGATAATGATCATGTTTTTCATCAACGATGATTTGGGTTTCAATATCCTGATTTGATGAAATCAGATGTCCATATTTGTCAAACTTATTTTCAGTTGTTGTGATTTATAATCAATACTACAACAACTGACTTAAGGGTAAAGTTTTTTTCTGCAAAGTGAATATTGAGTAATTGTTCCATAGTTCCTCTCAACTGAAAAAGTTTATATGAAAGTCATTTTTGTCTGAATCAGCATTTACAGAATTAAAGGATTTACAGGATTAAAAAATGTCTGAACTGTGATTTATGTGATTAATTCTGATTAAAAAATCAAAAAACTCAAATCAATCATATAAATCTGCCGGGCGGCGTAAGATTTCTACATGTAAGTTTCTTTCGTCAAATTTCTCGCTATATTGTTTTTTCAAAGCCGTAAAGTATTGGTACTCCGTATGATAACCTTCTGTGGCAATGACATAGAGTTTCGTATTGATAAAATCAGAGGTTCTACGATAATGGTTTTTTGGCGTTTCTCTAGGCACTCTTTATGTCTCCCATCCTAATTCTTTTATGTTGCTAATAAAAGGTATTGCACAAAACATACCATTAATATATCCTATCATAATATCTAAATTATCAACAGCCGCATAAGTTAATGAATAAAGGTGAGATTCTCTATTGTGACGTTTTTTGAGAAACCATATTTCATCTTTTCTGAATAATTTTGTATCTAACAGGAAAATTTCGTGCGTTGTAGCAATTAATTGGCTTTCCATATTGACAAATATTTGACTATTTAACATAAAATCAAATAGCTTTTTAATAAGTAAAGCGTGTAAGCTACTTTCAATTTCATCAACAACAAAAACTTTGCCCTGAGACAATCCTATTAGCATCGGAATAAAATCTATAAGCCTTTGGGTACCTTCAGATTCTTCTTGTTTTTCAAAAGTTACTGAATCATTATCCTCATCGTTTCTTATGGTAATGAGTTTTGAGGCTTTTAATTCTCCAACACTATCTTCTTCAATCACAAAAAATTCTGACGAGGGTACAAAATAGGCTTTATTTTCCCCATAAGGAAAATTTTTCCTGACTGTTGCTTTTATTGTCTCAGATATTTCGGTTGTGTTTTCAAAATTAATCGCTTGAAAATCAATTTGTTTTATGCCTAAATCAAACGATTTTAATATGTGACTAAAAAACATTTTAAAATCTATATGTGATTGAATAGCTATGTTTACTGGCTTAGAAGTAGGAAGAAGAATATTCAAAACCTCATCAAACCATTTATAAATCATTTCAAATGGTTCGATTTCTCGCTCTTTACAATTAGTAAGAAACAACAAATTTTTTCGGGTATGATTGGCTTCATATAGCAGTTCTTGTTTGGCTAGATTTGATAAAATTTCATAAGCAAAATTAAAACTAATACCCTTGTCATCCCTTTCAAAAATAGGAATTTCAAGATGATGCCCTATTTCAAAAAGCCATTCTTCATTCACTTGTTTTTTGTCTATCACAAAACCATAAGCGTATTGCTTGCTTTGATAGCGAAATTCAAATTCAAATCTTGATGGCTGCTGCCTTTTATCCAATTTAAAGGGGTGGACTTCTATATTTTCATTTTTCGGTACACCATTAACAATAAAATGTCTCGCAAAAGCCATAGCTTTGATAAGATTATATTTTCCAGAAGCATTCGCACCATAAATAATAGATGTTCTCAATAAAGCAATGTCATTTTCAGACTTGCCTTTGATAACATGATGATTTAAATTCGCCTCCTCAGAGGCAATCAGATTAAAGTCTATCCTTTGATTAAAGGATAAAAAGTTTTCTACGGTGAATCTTATTAACATAATTATTCGCTTAATAAATTTAGACGATGCTGCATAAATAAAAATACAACTTTTGTCTGAATCATAATTTTCAGAAACGAAGTAACGAAGTAATTAAAGGATTTTCAGGATTAAAAATCAATAACTACACAGATTACTTTTAAAAAAGGATAAAACCCAGTTCTATTTAAGTTTTGCCTTATCCATTCTTAAAAGTAATCCGTGTAGTTATTGGTTTTTGTCTTGAAAATCCTGATTCCGACAAGAAAACTATAACAATACCAATTTTGTCTGAATCAGGATTTTCAGAAACGAAGTAACGAAGTAATTAAAGGATTTTCAGGATTAAAAATAACTACACAGATTACTTTTAAAAAAGGATAAAGCCCAGTTCTATTTAAGTTTTGCCTTATCCATTTTTAAAAGCAATCCGTGTAGTTTTTCTTTTAACTACAGGGATGAGTTATAAAAGCGGATAAAAAACCAAGAATTTTTAGAGTAAGTTAAATATTAACAAGTAATTGGAGTCCAAAGCTTTAGCTTTGGGTTGCCTTATCCCTTTTTATAACTCATCCCTGTAGTTCTATCCTAAAAATCCTGATTCAGACAAAAAAACTACAACAATACCAATTAAACAAACAACCGCCAACCAAAAGCTGAACGCAATCAAGAGCGAATACCTATATGTAAATCATCTAAGATAATGTTATGGCTGTGAAGCTAATCGAGGCTTATCCGTATCCTTATGAAAATGCTTATTCTCTAAAAGAGAGACTAAAATTCCACCGATTATCCGATATTCAATAGGAGCGGATTTATGATACTTTAAGTAGTTATAGACTATGATTCCTAAAGTATTAAAGGTTTCGGATTTATAATCAAAATCATTTAATGCCTTTTGGTGAGGAAATTCTGAATATAATTCATCTTTAATTTGTTTTATTCTTTTTCCATTATATGTCATGAAATTACTAGATACGAGATGTCGATATAAATCAATCATTACTTGTTTTTTTATGCCATCTTCTAACGTTACGATGGTATTCCGAAATACCCATTCACGATTTTTCCCGGTTTTTAAAACTACGGGTTCAAATATTATTTCAACTTCCTCTTTGATTCCATTAATTTGACAATGAATAACCTTTTTTAGTTTGTTTGCAACTTGACAACTTTTCAAACACTTTACCACCTCTGCCACTGTTTCTGGGCGCAATGCTGGATCTTCCTCAACACAATCAAACACCAATTCTCGCAATGCTGGAACATTTGGTAATTTCCTTTCTGAAAAACGTTGCGGACTTAAACCTGTCCACAAACGATACATTGTCGCTCCAAAAGCAAAAACATCGCTTTTCGCACAGGGCTTGCCATATTCTATAAAACCTTGTTGCTCTGGCGGTGCATAATGCAAAGTCCCCATCACCGCTTGCCCAAATTGGGTTAATCCAGATTTATTTTGTCGTGTCAAAGCTTCTTGCTGCAAAGTTGGTGCAATTTGAGCTAAACCAAAATCAATAATTTTTAGCGGTAAGGCGGTGGAGTTATCTGTTAGTAAAATATTGGCTGGTTTTAAATCTAAGTGGAAAATGCCTTTATCATGCGCTACTTGCAAACCTTGAGCTAAGTTTAAAGCCACTTTCCAGCCAGTTTTTAAATCCATTTTGCCGTATTTTTTCAGCCATGCCTCACCATCTATTGTGCCTTCAAGGTATTCGGTGACAAAATAAGCTCTTTTTTGTTTATGCACATTGGCATAAGCCGCTTGTAAGGGTTCTGGTACATAGTCTCCAGCGATTTTACGCAT
>JAUXCJ010000040.1 GCA_030618965.1 Thiomargarita sp. | reverse complement strand
GATGTTTGGTTTGCAACATTAGAAGAAGTTGTAAATTGGTATAAATGTACGAGATCAGAAGTGATAGTAAAGGCAACCCACTCCGGTCATAAAATTAAGTTTCTTGCTAAAATAATAGGAGCTGCAATGGTAGGTACCTTAAATGGGTCAAAGTATAGTCATCATGTTCCAGAAGGTAGTAGTGAATATGATGTAAGCATTTAACCTGATTTTTCGAACAATTATTATAAAGTTATCGTTGTAATGCCATTAAAACTAGTTATGCCAAATTCTAAAGATCAGGAATCAATTTCTGGTCGAGAAGGGAGACCGTACTGGAGTGGTGGGCTTTCGTATTGGCTTCGTAAATGGGGACTGTTGTATATAGAAAATGAGTCTCCTACACCTCCCGATGAAGAGTGCTTTTTAATCGTTAGCAGAGGTTGTTTTGCGTCAAATATTAATCCAGGTTTTTATGAAGGCCCATTTTCCAAAGAATTTCTTGAGCAATGCAAAATTAGCGGTGTAAACCGATCAGCTTCCGAACTCGAGCTAAGGTTAGTTGATGAGCCTATTACTATCGGCCCTGGCCTATTAACAGTTGAGGAATTTGGTCGACCAGTTGACACTGTCCGTAAAATACCTGCGGCACCAAATATAAATTCAGAACCCTATCAACTAGAGCCAACTATTGATAACAAGAAATCATATATTTCATATCAGAGGTTTGATCAAATAAGCGACTGGAAAGTATTAGCTTATGTGCGGGAAATCAATAACGGTAAATATTATCCCGCAATCTTAAGCAATGGCACCATCATACTATCAGGTTTACCGATAATAGATATATCGGTAGAAAAAATGGTTATGCCGGCCTGTCCCGATGGTTATTATGCGCCAGTTCGTAAATCTATAAGCTGGCGTATAGAGGCTTGGTTATCCGAGCAAATTGTCAGCCATGCACTAGCTGCTAATCAAGTTTTATTGCGAATGAAACCCTGGCCATCGGGGTATTGTTCAGCTTTGTCAATCAGACATGATTATGATCGCCCTATTGACACAGAAGCACTTAATGATTTGCTCGATTTTTATAGCTCTAAAAGTATTAAAGCCAGTTTTGGTTTTCTGACTCGCTTACTCCCAAAAGCTCAAATTAATTATGTAAAATTGAAAGGACATGAGATAGTTCTTCATAGTGAAGCGACGGATGAAGCCCAATTCAATCAAGAGATATCTAAACTTTCAAAACAAGCTGATGTAAGAATTAGCGGGGCAACTTGTCATGGCGGGATCGGATCGGCTGGGCATCTTGGTGAAACCTTATTCCGATGGTGTTCCAATGCTGGTTTAGCCTATACCGAGCAACTGGGTAGAGACCATATCTTACCTTATCCGGCATTAAAGTGGGAAAATGGTTCGGTACAAAAAATTGGAACCACGATAATGAGCTCTCATCATAGTCTTGATTCCGGAACAGCTCCACATGCACATAGGCTGGATTTCATAATGGCTGATATGCAAACTCGTTTTGTGGCTGGCGGCTTAGTTAACCTAATGAATCATCCTGATGTGCATATTACCCAACTAAAGAAACTGATTGAAAATATTGAAATCAAATCTGTTTGGAGCGCTACCCATCATCAAGTAACTGAATGGTGCCGTATTACTAAGTATGACAGTGAGTGGTCTTTCCATGATGACCATGTAATGTTGTCATTTCCAGAACCTCTTCCCTATGACTTTGTAATAGAAATAGTATCCAGTGCCGGTTTAAAGCAACAAATACTATCCGGTAGTGAGTCTAAATATAAAATACCAGTCCCGAATTTCGATGATGAATCTGAATTTCAATCAGTCTTTAATCCCATGCATTCATTTGGGTTCGAATTAGAAAAAAAATCTATTCAATATAATAAATCATAAGTGAAATATAAGGAATTACATTTTAATGTTTGAAATTTTCAATCGTAAAAACACACTAACAGATTTAAATAAGAAACCATGGCTTATAGAGCAACCACGGAGGGCTGCTATAATTGTTCGTACTCCAGAAGAACGAGAACAAGCTATTGAACACCTCAAGGCAACTAAGGGTCTTTTTCGCTTTCCACCACAGGATTCTCGTGTATTTTGTATAAGTGGGGGCAAAGCAGGTTTCCCACTAAATTACGAAGATGTCTCAAGCTTATTTCATACATCTATGCCCAGGCTTTTCGATCTTGTTTATATAGATCGAAAAATAAAGCTGTTTGACAATCCTTATGGAATAAATTTTATTAATTTAGTGTCCCAATTAGTTGCTGAGAATTGTATTTTAGTACTACCAATATGGGATTCCCCTAAATCTGGAGGTATTTCTATTGATCGTTTGATAAAAGTTTTAGGAACTAAAGGTAAATCTTTTAAAAAAATAGGTCTAATCGCATTTACAGGCGATTTTCAAAATATATCTGAATCTCCCTCTGTGTTATCTTGGTATTCTGAACAAGGGGCACAATTAGTTATTGAAGAGATCTATTTTCGTGGCAACAATGACTACTTAAGTAAATTGCTTGATGACCCGGTTGTTGCAGAATTTTTAATCATGGGTGAGCTAGTAACGGGAGAGTTTCGTGGTTCACGCAGCGGTCAAGAAGGGAATGAAGCCGGTGGTTTTGGGCCAAAAAATAGTGAAGGACTATACTGTAATATCGATGATATTATCATTTCTCACTCCTATCTAATCAGTGGGTTATCGTACAAGGCTGCGCTGATAAGGCATATTATCGACGAATTAATGCCCAATGCTATGGCACTTCGTTATGCCGATATTGGTGGTGGATTCGGAGCGTTAGCGGCTGAGTTATTACTTTCCTATGGCGATCAAAAATTCGAAAAAGTCATAACAAGGGATATTGCCACTCAAAATATTTTGCTCGCTCGCAGCCTGTTTTGTGGCTTATACCAGCCTCTAAAAGGGCGATTTAAATTTTCACTGGGACCTGCTGAAACCTTCCCCTTCGAACAAGGATTTAACGTAATTTCTTTCATTGGATCCCTTTTGTATGTGGACAAAAAACGATTAGTTTCAATGCTTGATGCGGTATGGCAATCTCTTAGTCCTGGTGGCATAATAATTGTGCATGAAAATATAAAAAATCCTTCATATGCTCGCGATTTTGATGTGATGTTTGAATCTTCCGAGCTAGATAACTTGCTCGGCCAATATGGAAATATCCGGTACTTTCACTCATCGGTATTTTCCGAACTTTCTCAAGAATCAATAGGAGAAAAAACAGTGTTTCGGGTACTACAAAAAAGGATAGCGTAGTGAAACCTGAAAAGTTGAGTTTTGTGTAAGAATTCGGAAATGAAAAACTGGGAAACCATACAAAGGCGCTATGCGGATATTGAGGGGGAAAGAGGAGCAAAACTGCGTTTAAAACATTATGCTCCGTTCTTTCTCAGAATGGGACAGAATGTACATATTGAACATGGCTGTAGATTTTACCACCCAATTAGAATTGTTCTAGATGACGATGCACGATTGAATATTGGGGTACTAATCTATGGTTCTGGGGGTGTATGGATAGGGCGACATGTCCGCATAGGGCCGCGATGCTTTATTCATTCTGCAAACCATGATGTTTCATACACTGAAAAAGCATTTTTTGAACGTGGCTATGTTGAGGATGCGGTAGTGGTGGGTGACCTCTCATTGATCTCTGCAAATGTAAGTATTTTACCAGGAGCGCAGCTGGACCCTGGCTGTTTTGTTGCCTGCGGTGCAGTAGTCCCCAAAGGACATTATCAGGAGGGGTCAAGATTACGTGGTGTGCCTGCTAGAAAAGTGGACCAAGAAGTATTTACACCAATTGAACCCAAGCCTGACATTGTTATTTTAGTTCCAGATCAAGGTGTTTGGAAAGATCTAGCAACACATATATTGGGTACGTTGGGTTTACCTCAGGTACAAATAATCAGGGAATCAGAGATTATTCCAAGTTCGGCTCATAGTGTATTAGTGTTTGGGCCAACAAGGTGGTCACCTGGGATAGAAATCGGTATCCTTATTTGGCAAATTTCTGAAGGTGATACTGAAGCAAAGCATGCTGATTTACCCAAGTACAAATCTTTGAGGGTAGTGCCAACAAACGAAATTGAATCTAAACAGTCCATTGAATACCAGTTTGAGCAAGCTGCTTTCTGGGTTATTACGCGATTACGAAAAGGATCAGGGGCTCTTGGCCTAAGAGAGTTTTGTGAATGGCTTGCAGCCTTGAGAATTTTAAAGCTCTCCTATGGCAGGAAAGATCAACTGCTTGAAAATATCCTCTCTAGTCTTTTACTGAGATCCCCAAAAAAGCTTAGGAAAATTTCTAAACCACCTTCAATAGAAGAGGATTTAGATGGCTGGTTGACAGATCTGTTGTGTAAGGCGGAGAGATTGACAGCAGTTAATAAGCTAAAACGTTACTTTAATAGCCCGTCAAGTTTGTCTTTTAAAGAAGCATTTTCTGATCCTAGTCTAATGTTGCGAAAGATAGAAAATGGATTATGTACTGAAAGTGAATTCAGCATTTTTCTCAATAAAATGCTATCAACATCAACAACGGGCTTACGCCTAGTGAGTTTTGGGGTCGGAGCAATTCTTTTGCGAGATGATAAAAGTTTTGATTTGCTAGATAATCTCATTAGCACAAGTGAGTGGCATATCCCCGGGATTTCGGTACCTCGCACAATTAAAAATGGATCAGGGCTTTGTTATTCCCCACTGGTTTTAGCTTGGTTGGTTCTTAAAGCGAAAAAGGAAAATCTGGATTTTGAAGTCCCTGATGGTATTGGAAAAGGTAACGATTGTGGGCAATCATTAGATTGGATGCATTTTAGTCAACAAGGTCTGATTGATAAGATGCAAAAAAAAGTATCCCGTTCATTAGTAGATAATTGGGTCATTTTTCATTCAGCATCATGCCTACGTGGAACTCAATTCCAAATCGACAGGAATTGTTATTCCATGGATACTTATAAATTAGAACAACTATGGCTAAGTATTTTCAGAGAGATGCAAAGCAACGCAGGAAGAAATTTACTTCGTTTGCGTCCTTGGCCTTCAGGCTACAAAGCGGCTGTTTCTCTTCGATATGACGTCGACAGACCAATATCAGCGAATACTATATCTAAAACCATTGGCTTGCAGGCACGGTATACTAATGCGGCCTGCGCTAGCTGGTATTATTTTCCAGATCACCGTGATAAAGCAAGACAGGAGCCCCAACTGAAACGTCACTGGCAAGAAATTGGACTGCATATTGAGTCTGTGAAGGATGCTGAAGAGGGTGCTGGTGTTACCCATCACTCTTCACCTAAGGCAGAATATTGGCGTGGAGATGATACAAATCGTATTATGAACAAAGTAGGTGTAAGTTATTGTGAGTTTTTGGCGGCTAGATTAACAACACCTCGACCGGCATGGGTCGTCGATGGTCAAAATGGATCCATAGGAAAAACGTGGACAACACCGTTACATTTCCCATTGGAAGGTTCAACGAATGATAAAGACCTCAGCTATTTTGATGGTTTACTGGATGAATTTCATTCAGTTTTTAGTAATGGGGGACATGCTATTATCGGGAGTCATCCAGATCTTGATCAATCAAATATGAAGAAGCTTCTTAAGCGAGAAGATCTTTCAGAGGTTTGGTTTGCAACAGTCAGTAATGTGATTGCTCGATGTCGGAAAGTGATGACTCCTGGTAATGTAATTGCTTTCAGCAGAGAAGATAGCATTGTTTTATTTTCTAATAAACATATTGCAGATTTAGCAATAGAAATATGGCAGCCAGGAGCTGCATTACCCCAAATTAAAGATACTCAATTGATAGGTAGTTTGCCACGAGAAGTTTTGGCCAATTTACTAGATAATTCTACAAAAAATAGGCAAATATAAATGGCAAAGATTTGTATGGTTGTACTCAATTCAGTTTCTAGAGACGCTAGAGTGCTTAAAGAAGCAGCAAGTTTGGTTGCTGCTGGGCACGAGGTAAATATTATCGGTGTCAGAGATAATAATTATCCAGATTCATTTGAGATAACGGGGGATGGAGTTAAGATAAATAGAATTAATCTGGCATATATGAAACAATCTCTGGTCTATTTGCGAAAGGCTTTATTTTTTTTATTTTTTGGCATTTCAATAATTTTTATTAATTTTTTCTCTCTTAGTTTAAGTAATGTCATATTATTAATCAGTTTTTTCTTTTTTATAAGTAGCGCATGGTTGTTTCGCAAGTTTTATTTTGTCCTGAAAGCTTCAAGTAATTCTGATGCTGACACAAACGGACATTCAAAAATGATGGATTTTTTTTCTAGCGGTAAACAATTACTTGCCTGCTTATTGCGGCTATATCCAGTATTAGTTGTTATAAGACAAATGAAACCAGAAATCATTCATTGTCATGATGTTTATACATTACCAATTGGTGCATTGTTGAAATTGAGAAAAAAGTGCATCGTAGTTTACGATGCTCATGAAATTTATGAAGAATTGCCCCAACAGGATAACTCTCATCGGTATAAATGTCATCTAATTCACAGATTTTGTCAGGGTTTTGTTGATAGATTTATTACCATAAATACAAGCATTGCTAACTGGTATGCTAAATCATATCCGTGCCTTCCGAAAGCTGAAATAATTATGAATGCCAGTAGAAAAGTGGATAAATTTGATTATGATTTTAGACTGCACCAAGCTGCAGGCTTACCTGAAGATGCAAAAATTTTACTTTATCAAGGAGGGTTCGCTACCCATCGTGGTTTGAAGTGTTTAGTTGAAGGAGCCAAGTTTCTGCCTGAAAATTGGTTCTTAGTAATGATGGGGTGGGGAGGGTATGAG
Organism: Thiomargarita sp.; assembly: GCA_030618965.1. Taxonomy (GTDB): domain Bacteria; phylum Pseudomonadota; class Gammaproteobacteria; order Beggiatoales; family Beggiatoaceae; genus JAUXCJ01. The sequence goes on along the minus strand of JAUXCJ010000040.1, from coordinate 847 downwards.
CCAGAACTTAAGGTTATTGCTAAACAAATCAATCACAATGAAAAAAAACATAGAAAATCTGATTTAATTCGCTTTATTCCACCCGCACCTCAAGAGGAATTGGTTCTTTGGACTGCCGGTGCCACAATCGGCGTTATTCCCTACGAAAATAAAGGATTAAATCATTGGTTTTGCACACCTAATAAACTTTGGGAGTATCCTAATGCGGGGGTACCGATACTAATTAGTCCCTTCCCAGAAATGAAATATTTTGTAGAAAAATATGGCCATGGTTGGTTTCTACCTGAAAAATTAAATTCAGAGAGCTTTGGGCAAGTTATTCAGTCATTGAAAGATTCTGATATTCATAAAGCAAAGGAGGCTAGTTTTAACTTTATAAAACAAAACCATTGGGGTATTTTCGAAGCTAGACTTTTATCGCTTTACACAGAATTAAGTTCAGAGACTATTGGTTCAATGGATGGAAATCTTAACTCTTAAATTGTATATAAGAAAATTAGTTGGATATGAGCAGTAAAAAAATACCTTATTGGAGACTTATTGTTTCTGCCTTAATCTACTTTGGCAACAGAATAGTTTGATTTCCATTTGGCCGAAAGCTTTTTGTATTAAGCAATGTGTATCCATAGTAAATTGAAAGCCCATTGTCTAAAGTTTAAAAGAATTACCATAATAATTTCATTTATAAATGCAGAAAATATTTGATTATGTCATTTTGGGAGCTGGAATTTCGGGTTTGGCGATTGCTAGAGAAATAAAAACTCAAAACCCATTAGCGTCAGTATTAATCCTTGAAAAGGAAAATGAACTTGGTATGCATGGGAGTGGGCGTAATAGTGGGGTGATG
>JAUXCJ010000374.1 GCA_030618965.1 Thiomargarita sp. | reverse complement strand
TTCGCTTGGAAGGATCAATCCTTCTGTTTGTCAGATTTAATGGTGAAAAACTGCTTCTTTTAACCTATATTTTATAGGGCTTTTTGGCGACGGTATTGTTAGCTAGCATCTATTTTTGCAAGCATTGGTAAGTCCCCTTTTAAACCCATCGCGTATTGCATAATCAATTGTTTCAGTGCTGGGGCACTATTTGTTACGTTTAACCCAAAGTTGCGTGCTTGCTTAACAATGCTTGATTCATGACCAAACAATGATTTGATTCCATCCATCGCTTTTAGCATCACTAGATTTTCTCCTTTGCGCCAACGTTCATAGCGGCGCAATTCTCGATAGCTTCCAAAATCACGAGCTTTTGCGTTAATAATCACTTCACTCAAAGTGGCTGCATCTAGTAAACCTAAGTTCAATCCTTGTCCAGCTAAAGGTAAAATACTATGGGCGGCATCGCCGACTAAAGCTAATCTTGGTTGTACATAGTTTAAAACCTGGCGACTTTGTAGGGGAAAGCTGGCACGTTGTCCACTTTCCGTCACTGCCCCAAGTTTAAAGGCAAAGCCTGTTTCAAGTTCTTGATGAAAAGCTTGTTTATCTAGGCTCAGCAATTGTTGTGCAAGTGGTGTATTAATACTCCAGACAATTGAAGATGTATGTGGTTCTGATAAAGGTAAAAAGGCTAAAGGGCCAGTTGGTAAAAAATGTTGCCAAGCTGTTTCTTGATGAGATTTGGCTGTTTTTACCGTGGCAACAATAGCTTGTTGTCCATGATCTCGCTGTTTGTATTGGATACCTGCCATGCGACGAATGGAAGAATTTGCCCCTTCTGCACTGATTAAAAGGCGAGTCGTTAAAATTTCGCCATTATCTAAATGCACTTGCATTGCTGTCTCATCTTTCGTGAGTTCAAAGCTTTCTACTTTGGCAGGACGATAAGTACTGAGGTTTTCAAATTCAGCGATACGTTCAGAAAGAGCGACTTGTATCACACTGTGTTCAACAATATAGCCTAAAGTAGGTTCACAAAGTTCTGTCGATTTAAAATGAACTTCACCGTTGGCATCCCAAACGTACATTTCTCTAAAGGCACTGATTCGGCTGAATTTGTCCCAAATGCCTAAATTGGTTAAGATTCGTTCCGAGGCGCGAGTTAGGGCAAATGTTCGTAAGTCTATTTGATTTTTGTTATTATTAATTTTGTCGGGAGCTCGTTTAGCTTCGATAAGCGCGACTTGCATCCCACTTTGTAATAGCGCACAAGCAAGCGTGCTTCCAACAAGGCCACTGCCTACTATAAGAATATCATAATCAATGTGTTGCATGTTTTATTATCCGGAAATTATCTAATTTGTTAGTTTTCAATTAAAGCTGGATGCACAATTTTCCCATTTTCTACATTAATACCACCAGATAAGGCGGTATTTTCTCTCCAATCAGCTCGCGCTAATATCATGGCATAAGGCAATAAAGCCGTTGATAGTACTTGTGAAGCAGTACGAGGTACAGCACCTGGCATATTTGCAACGGCAAAATGTGTCACGCCTTCATAAATATAAGTGGGTTCAGCATAGGTAGTTGGATGTGTTGTTGCTATACAACCACCTTGATCGACGGAAATATCTACAATCACACTGCCTGATTGCATACTTTGTACTAGTTCCTTTTCAATTATAATGGGCGCACGTTTACCTGGAATCAGTACTGCGCCTATCAATAAATCAGCTTCGCGTACAGCATTGCGTAAGGTTTCATGAAAGGGATATAATGCGGTAACATTATCTCCCAAAGCCTGCATTTCTGTTAAACGATCCCAATTTTTATCAAATACAATCACATTAGCACCTAATGCCTTAGTCACATCAGCAGCTTGGCTGCCTGCTGCACCCGCACCTAGAATCACCACTTTGCCTCGCTCACTGGCTGTTATGCCTCCCAATAAAACGCCTTTACCGCCTTGCGGTTGGTGCAATAAGTTGGTACCAATTTGTGCTGCTAAACGCCCTGCAATCATACTCATCGGCTTTAAAATAGGTAATTGTCCTGAAATTGCTACTGTTTCAAAACCTATTGCAGTCAGTCCTATTTTTTGCAACGCTTTGGTCAATTCCGGGTAAGCGGCTAAGTGTAGAAAACAAAACAAAAGATGATCAGAACGTAAATAATTCAATTCTGTTGGTTGCGGTTCTTTGACTTTGATTATTAGTTCACTTTTGGCATAGACAGAAGCCGCGTTGGGTAATACTGTTACCCCCACGGCTTGATAAGTTGCGTCTGAATAACCACCTCCAGCTGATGTTTCTATAAATACTTCATGCTGTTGTGCTACTAACTCGGCGCAGGCTGCCGGAATTAGACCGACTCTGCCTTCTAATATTTTGATTTCACGAGGAATGCCTATACGCATAATATTATCCTTTTTATTTTTGTAACTACTCATCCTATTTATCGTTTGGAGTCCAAATACCTGAAAATTATTGATTCCGTTGCTTATGGTTCGGTACTTATTTATTTGATATTATCGCCATTCTACGGTATTCATGTTTGGTATCTTCACCCCAACATTGAGCGACATCAGACTCCATAAGCTCTCTTTTATTATTTATTTTGGTAAGACACCTGGTAGCGTAATCTCCATAAAAAATTTCATAGCCAGCTTTTAACCCTTCTGTTAAGCGATCTAACCAAAAACGCTTACCATGTTCTGTGTGTAAATAGTCACACACTATCGCTCCATATCTATCTAATAAATAATCAAAAAATACTGCTTTTGACAATCCGTGTGTTATATCACCAGAACCGATTTGCCTCCAAACCTCTACCTGTATAGCTTGACGAGGGCAGTTCCAAAAATTTTTGGTTTTTATTTCAAATTTAACGTGATAAAGTGTTTCGCCTTCCTCAATTAGTTTTATAGTATTCCCTGCTTTTAAAAGATTCCAC
>JAUXCJ010000340.1 GCA_030618965.1 Thiomargarita sp. | reverse complement strand
GGAAAGGCGACATTTTCAAAAACGTTTATATCTGTGAGCAACGCGCCACTTTGAAATAACATGCCCATACGCTTACGCAAAGTATAAAGCGCGTTTGTGCGTAATTTGGCGACATGAAGGCCATCGACTTCGATTGTGCCAGCATCCGGCGTTAATTGCCCGCCTATTAAACGGAGCAGTGTTGTTTTCCCCGTACCACTTGGCCCCATAATCGCTGTGATTTTTCCGCGTGGCATATCCATATCAATATTATCAAATATCCAACGATCATCACGCGCAAAGCTGAGGCCGCGAATTTTGATAAGTGGTTCTTTATTATTTTTATCAGTCATTGTTTACCTATTAATAATTGCAGCTAAAGCAATAGTTCAGTTATAATCGTCAAATATTATATTATTTCTAACATTAAACTTACAATCAGTCATGAAAATTTTTATTGATTTTATTCCTATTTTTCTGTTTTTTATTGCGTATAAAATGTACGATATTTATGTGGCAACTGCTGTAATAATTGTCGCTTCAATTGTACAAGTCGCTTTTTTTTGGATAAAAAATCGGCGTTTTGAAAAAATGCACATAGTGACGTTGGTTTTAGTGCTTTTATTGGGTGGTGCTACTTTATTATTACATGATCCCAATTTTATTTATTGGAAACCAACTATCGTTAATTGGGCATTTGCCATTGCGTTTTTAGGTAGTCAATTCATTGGCAAGAAAAATTTATTGCAACGGATGTTAGATGAGCATGTGACTTTAACTTCACAAGATATTTGGAAATATCTCAATTTCGCATGGGTTGGCTTTTTTATCGCAATGGGTGTGATTAATCTATACGTGGCTTTTAATTTTGAGGAAAATACTTGGGTTAATTTCAAGTTATTTGGTATGATGGGATTAACGCTTCTTTTTGTCGTTGCTCAAAGCATTTATTTGGCACGGTATATTGTTAATGATGAGGAGGTTTCTAAGTAAACTATATATGTTTAACGCAGACGAGATGAGCCTTTTTTTGACAGCCCTTAAATTTGCGGCAGTAAAGCATAGTAATCAGCGGCGTAAAAATCGTGAAGCCACTCCTTATATTAATCATCCAATTGAAGTGGCTGAGATTTTATGGCAAATCGGCGGCGTGCGTGATATGGTTATAATAGTCGGTGCTTTGTTACATGATACGCTCGAAGATACTGATGCGACTCCCTCAGAGATTAAAAATTTGTTTGGTGCAGAAGTATTGGCTTTGGTAGAAGAAGTTACTGATGATAAAGCTTTACCGAAACAACAACGCAAACGTTTGCAAATTGAAACAGCTGCAGATAAATCCTCACGGGCTAAACAAGTGAAACTCGCTGATAAAATTTGTAATGTCTATGATATCGGACATTCTCCACCCCAATGGTCATTGAAACTTTGTCAAATATACCTAGATTGGACTGAGCAAGTGGTGGTTGGTTTGCGTGGTATAAATCCTAAGTTGGAAGTCCATTACGATGCTGTTTTGCTTGAAGCAAGAAAGGCACTCAAACAGAGAAAATTTTCTAATTAATAATAAGGATTAAGCAAAACAATGCTTTATGTAATTATCTGCGAAGATGTTCCAAATAGCTTGGAAAATCGCTTAAAAACCCGTCCAGCTCATTTAAAGCGTTTAGAAACCTTGAAAGCGCAAGGCCGTTTAATCCTAGCCGGGCCACATCCTTCTATTGATGCGTCTGATCCTGGTACCGCAGGATTTACGGGTAGCTTAGTGGTAGCAGAATTTCCATCCTATGAAGAGGCGCGTGCTTGGGCAGATGCCGATCCTTATAATGAAGCAGGTGTCTATGCCCAAGTCACAGTTAAGCCTTTCAGGAGAATCTTACCATGACTAATATTGATCGTGTTACACTTATCAAAGAAAAACTGACAGCAGAACTAACTCCTACTCTCTTAGAAATAATTGATGATAGTGAGGCACATGCTGGCCACGCTGGGGCACAAAAAGGTGGGGGACATTTTTCAATAACCGTTGTCAGTCCAATATTTGCTGGAAAAACCTTAATACAACGTCATCGCCTAGTTTATGCTGTACTTGATGAATTAATGAAAACAGCGATTCATGCCCTCAGCATCAACGCTCTAACGCCTGATGAATTTACAAAAGTATGATTTATTTAATTAAAGGAAAGAATATGAAATTCAAACCATTACTCAGCACTTGTGTGCTATCTTGTGCCTTATTAGTCCCTCTTAAGAGTTTTGCCGCCGATTCCAGTGATTCCATACCCGTACTTAAGAATCTTGAGAATTCCAGTGATCCAGTTGCCGTTATTAAGGCCGATCCCAATGATCCCATCGCCATAGTGAATGGTGAAGTTATCACACAACAAGACTATGATGATTACCTCGAAGCACAAGAAAACGACAAATCTGGCCAAGCCGCAATCAAGGGAAAAATGGCAGTTGAAGAACTGATCCAACGTGAACTGCTCAGACAAGATGCCCTCAAACAGGGGGTGGATAAGCACCCTGAGTTTCTAAAAAAACTCAATTATATGCGTAACAATTTGCTCATGGCTATGGGCTTACACAACTATCTGGAAACACATCCAATAGATGATACGATGTTGAGAGCAGAGTATGATAAGCAAATTGCCGAAATAAAAATGCCGAAAGAATACAAGGTGCAACATATTTTGGTGAAAACCGAAGCCGAAGCCGAAGCCATCCTTGCTGAACTGGATGCTGGCAAAAGCTTTGGGGCACTCGCCAAGGAAAAATCTATAGACATAGGTTCAGGAAAGCAGAACGGTGAATTAGGCTGGCTTACCAAATCGAAAGTAGTTCCTGCCTTTGGAAATGCCCTCGAAACCATGGAAAAAGGTAAGTACACCACGACTCCTGTAAAAAGCCAATATGGTTGGCATATCATCCAACTGGAAGACAGTCGTGCAGTAGCCATGCCTGCTTTTGAAGCTGTTAAAAACAGAATTAAAGTTTTGATGCAAAACCAACGCTTGCAGCAATATATGAGCAGTTTGATACAACCTGCAAAAATTGAAATTATTAAGCCTAAACCCTAAAATAAAGGGATAGGAGTGCAAGGTAACCTTGCACTCCAGAAAAATCCAATTTTTTTCCCACCCAAATTATGTCAAAAACCTTAGACTTAGCAATTGATCT
>JAUXCJ010000082.1 GCA_030618965.1 Thiomargarita sp. | reverse complement strand
GATGGGATTTTGCGGCAAAATATGTGGAAAATTTCATGCGTTGGTATGCGGCGTTTCGTTTACATGATAGAGATTTGTTATCTCATGAAATTTATACACGTCATCAGTTAATACAGATTATTCAGAATAAACTGAATCTCACAAAAGGATTTTTTTCTACCTTAAATTTTCTTGAAGGTTTGCTTAACAAGGATATTTCTATTCCTGAACAAGCAGCACTTACCCTTCCCCGCAATGTTTCAGATCGTGATGACAGTACCATTGTAGTATTTTTAGACGAATTTCAAAACACGCGCTTGCCACAATACAATTTTGATGTAGTTGGCTTTATGCAGGAAGCAGTGGAATCGCCAACTTGCCCCCATTTTGTCACTGGTTCGGCGATGAGTATTTTAGCTAAAGATATTTTGGGGCGAGGTGCGTTATTTGGGCGTTTTGACAGTGATCCAATTGGACCTTTTAGCAATTATTGGGGTACTGAATTGACACGTCGTGTGGCAAAATATTACAAAGCTGAACTCAAGGAAGAATTAGCTCCTATTGTTGCAGAACGTTGTGGTGGAAACCCTTTTTATATCACCGCTCTGATTAAGCAAGCGGTGAAACTTGGTGAAGTCATTTCCACTGAAGAAAATTTAAATCGCTTGTTGGCAGTTGATTTGTCATCAGGATTTATCTGGAATGAACTGTCAGATCAAGTTAATCGCTGGCTTGAGCGGATTAATGATTACGGGATTACTAAATGGATATTATATCTATCAGCTTTAGAAGAAGGTGAAGAATTAGATATTAAACGGATTCAGCAGCAACTTTTGGAACGAGATGCTAAACAAGTTCCAATTGAGAAGATTCGGGAAGTGTTAATTAAATTGTCTCGTGGTGATCTGATTGATTATAAAGAATTTGGTGGCTGGTTTGGCAAAATATCAGATCCAATTTTGTTGGAATTTTTAAGAGTTTGGGGCCGAATTGAGGTAGAAAGGCAAGATAGGGGCAGAGTTAAAGATGAATTACGACAAAAATATAACCGTCTCAAGCGGCAATTTTCTGATCACCAAGGCTATTTAGCGGAAGTTTATATGGCTCAAATCTTACATAATGCTCAGCGACAATCAATACCTGGTCAATATTTTAACAGCGACAATGATGTCGATGTACCTGATTTTACTTATATTAGAATTAGGGAACGATTTGGACCAGGAGCAAATACAGAAATTGATGTTCATGGTGGTGCTGGTATTGAGCAATGGATTGCTGAAAGTAAATGGCATAAGGGACGGAAAATCGGGATACAGCCAATCAAACAATTGCTTGATAAAGCTAAAGTAGTTAAAAAAGAACTAGATGCAGATGTTATACGAATCTGGTTTTTTGGACATGATGGTTTTACTCCAAAGGCAAAGAGTTTGATGCAGGAAAATGGAATTTTTTGGTCAACCAGAGAAGACTTGGATGCTTTGTTGGATTATGTTAAGTTGAGACGGTTGCCAACTTTTTAGCACCTTTTGGAATTTTTTCAGCAGTTCATCCTTGTATTCATTTAGGATATTCAGTTTTAATAAATTTTGATAAGGCTTATACTACATATTTTTACCCGTATGGACAAACATAAAATGATAAGAAAAAAACCGCCAAACAAGATTTGGTACAAAATGTTAATGGGTACGGCTTGCCTTTTAGTGAGTTTTGCCCTACAAGCAGAGCAGGTAAAGCAGGCAGATATTGTACCTCTCCCTTTACAAGCTTGGGTAGATTGGGTATTACATGATACCCAGAATTATACCTGTCCTCCTAATTATAACCAATCCATAAATTCATCTTATCAAAATCAAAATTGGAATGGGGCTGTAAAAAATAGTGGGATTTGTCATTGGCCATCACGCTTGAAGCTTAATATCAATGCGACGACAGCGGAATTTAGTCAAGAATGGCAAGTCTATAGTAAGGGCTGGATAGCCTTGCCTGGTAGTGCTAGACATTGGCCTCAACAGGTACAAATTAATAATACTGTTGCCTTAGTGGCTGATCGTGGTGGCGTACCCAGCCTATTTGTGCCTAAAGGACAGTTGACACTGCGAGGAGAATTTGAATTTTCGCGCCTTCCAGAATTTTTAAAAGTGCCGGCGAATACTGGGATTGTGGATTTAACGATTGATGGCAAGTCTGTGCCTTTCCCTAAACTTGATTCTCAAGGTCGTTTGTGGCTGCGTCAACGTGGTGCTATTAGCCAAAAAGCTGAAGAAAATCGCCTTGATTTGCGTGTTTATCGTCAAATTATTGATGACATCCCTTTGCAAGTGATTACTCGTATTGAACTAGATGTAGCGGGTCGTCACCGTGAAGTTGTGCTAGGTCCAATGATGCTTGATAAGCATATTGCGATGTTCTTAAATAGTCCTCTACCTGCCCGTTTAGAAGCTGATGGTCGTTTACGGATACAAGTACGCCCTGGTTCTTGGACTTTGAAGTTGCACACCCGCCAAGTGGGGGCGACAAGTAAATTAACATTGTTACCTTCAGAGGGACAATGGGTAAAAAATGAAGTGTGGGTTTTTGCAGCACGTAATGATTTACGCTTAGTAGAAGTTACTGGCGTGACAGGTATTGATCCACAACAAACCGCTTTACCAAGTGAATGGCGAAAATTTCCGGCTTACTTAATGCGCCTAGGGGATAGTTTGAAATTGATAGAAAAGCGTCGAGGTGATCCTGAACCAGCACCAGATAAGTTAAAGCTAACACGAAATTTTTGGCTAGATTTTGATGGTAAAGGCTACAGTGTACAAGATCGTCTCAGTGGCACAATGACACGGGGCTGGCGTTTAGAAATGGCAAACGATGCTATTTTAGGTCGTGTAGCCGTCAATGGTAAAAACCAATTTATTACGCGCTTAGATGGGAGTAATAATACCGGTATTGAAGTGCGGCGAGGACAAATTAATGTCGTTGCTGATAGTCGTTTAGAAGATGCTGTAAGTAAATTACCTGCAATCGGTTGGGCGCATGATTTTCATCAAGTGAGGGCGAATTTACATTTACCACCTGGATGGCGGTTGTTGAATGTAACTGGAGCAGACTCTGTGCCAGATACTTGGATTAGACAGTGGAGTTTATTAGATTTATTCATTGTTTTAATCATGGCTGCGGCAATTGCGAAATTATGGCATTGGAAGTGGGGAGTATTGACGCTGGTAACATTGATATTGGTTTACCATGAACCTGCGGCTCCACGATTCATTTGGTTAAATATTATTGCGGCTATCGCTTTATTACGGGTTTTACCTACTTTGGGATGGTTTAGTCGTCTGGTGCGCTGGTATAGAGAAATCGCTTTAATTAGCTTAATAATCATTATGTTACCATTTATGATGCAGCAAGTACGGCAAAGTATTTATCCACAACTGGAAAACCCTTGGGCAAGCTTAGAAGGAGGAGGTTATTACAATCAAGTGGGTGGTCAAGATAAAGCGGTTTACACAGAAATGGCGGAGGAGGAAGCCATGCCATTTGCCCCACCACAATCACAATCAATGGATATTTTTCAAAGTTCAAGGGGAGAAAAGACTCAACGCAAGCGTTATTCTAACCAAGGATACATAGCTAAAGCCAAACCGAAGAAATTGTTGCAAATTGACCCTAATGCCCAAGTACAAACAGGGCCAGGATTGCCAAAGTGGGAATGGCGGAATATTCCAATGCGTTGGAGTGGGCCTGTTGATCAAAATCAATCGATTCAATTATGGTTGCTGTCGCCTTTAGCCAATAGTGTAGTCGGCGGCATACGAGTTATCCTATTGGCTCTTTTGACAGTGTTTTTATTATGGGTTTCTTGGGGTCCAAGAACACGCCAACCTAAACCATCGGCTAATAAAATTAAACCCAGTCAAATTGCCAGTACAGTCGGATTGTTGATGCTTGGGGTTTTATTATCTTTGCCTTTAGTTAGTACTGCTGAACCAGTTCAAGGAGAATCAGCTTTTCCGCCCCAACCGCTATTAGACGAACTACAAAAACGTCTCTTAGAACAACCTGATTGTTTACCCACTTGTGCTAGCAGTCCACGCCTGTTACTTGAATTAAAGGATAATCTGTTACACGCTCGCATGGAGATACATAGCCTGAGTAGCGTTGCAGTGCCTTTACCTGGTGTTGCTAAACAATGGCTACCACAGCAGGTGCTACTAGATGGTGAGCCAGCACAAGCCTTATTACGTAAAAAAGATGGACACTTATGGCTAAATGTGACCAAGGGTGTTCACCAAATACAACTCATTGGGCCTTTACCTCAGCGTAATACAGTGCAATTGCCCTTGCCGCTGAAATCGCATTTTGTCAAAGTTAATGCGGAAGGCTGGCGTATAGAAGGGTTACATGAAAATGGTGTCGCTGATCAGCAATTACAATTTACCCGCGAACAAGTCGATGCTAATCGCCTAGTTGAATTAGAAATGGGTAATTTGCCACCGTTTGTTCAAATTGAACGCACCTTATTATTAGGTTTAGATTGGCAAGTGGAAACGCGGGTGATTCGCAAAACTGGACGAGGCGCGGCAATTCTTCTAAAAATTCCGCTACTCAAAGGAGAATCTGTCACCAGTGAAAAAATTCGGGTTGAAAATGGTAATGCCTTGATTAACATGTCACCAAATCAATCCGAAGTTAGCTGGCTATCAGTGTTTGATAAACAGAACACAATCGTATTGACTGCTCCAGAGAACACTTTTAGCAATGAAATTTGGCGATTAGATGCTAGTGCGATTTGGCATGTTGAAATTGAAGGCATTCCAGTTGTACATCACCAAAATAAAGGCCGTTGGCTCCCGGAATGGCGACCTTGGCCGGGTGAAACGGTTAAGCTAAACCTTAGCCGTCCAACTGGCGTAATGGGACAAGTCTTGACAATAGATCGTAGTCAACTGATTGTCAGCCCTGGACAGCGAACTACTGATAATCAGTTATTATTAAGCCTACGCAGTAGTCGCGGTATGCAACATAAAATCATATTGCCTGAAAATGCCAAACTGCAATCGGTTAAAATCAATCATAAATCTCAACCGATACGCCAAGAAGGTCGCGTTGTCACCTTACCAATCACTCCGGGTACACAAAAAATTGATTTGCAATTTCAAGAAGCTATTGGTATGGGACAATATTTCCGCACACCTAAGATTGAGTTAGGCATAAACAGTGTCAATACCAATATTGAAATCAAGATGCCAAGTGATCGCTGGATACTATTTACAGGTGGAAAAGCCATTGGCCCCGCTGTGATGATTTGGGGTATTTTAATCGTGATTGTTTTCGTCTCAATTGGCTTAGGGCAGGTATCAATAACCCCTTTAAAAGCTCACCATTGGTTATTGCTAGGTGTGGTCTTAAGTCAAGTAGAAGTGTATTTAATGCTATTTATCGTTGGATGGTTTATGGCTTTAGGCTGGCGTGCGCGACTTTCTACTGACAATCTGTCTCCTCTGAAATTTGATGCTATCCAAATAGGTTTAGGGATACTCACCATCATTGCCTTAAGTGGTTTACTACAGGCAATTCATCTAGGCTTACTAGGGAATCCTGATATGCACATAGCTGGCAATGCTTCAAGTGCCGATTATTTACGTTGGTACGAAGACCGCACAGCAGGAGTATTACCACAAGTCTGGGTATTTTCCTTATCAATGTGGATCTATCGCATAGCAATGCTACTGTGGGCACTTTGGCTCTCATTTGCACTACTGCGCTGGTTACGTTGGGGCTGGGAATCTTTTAGTAAAGATAGACTGTGGAAAACCTTATGGACTAAGAAGGCGGTGAAATCAGACAGTAAGGATTTGAAATTTTACGAGGAAACTCCACCTACTAAAAATGGGAAGTAATTAAGTTTAAGACCTGACAGGTTTTGGAAACCTGTCAGGATGGGATTAAGTCTGTTTTTATAAAAACTTTTTTTAAAGCACGAGCCATAAAAAAAATGTTCAAGTACTACCAAATATGGATAATCCTGAGCTTGATTTAAATGACTCTTATATGACGACTTCCCCAAATAAAGTCATACACATCCTTTCTAACTTCTTTGAAAATAATATCTTTTTTTTCTAATTTT
>JAUXCJ010000289.1 GCA_030618965.1 Thiomargarita sp. | reverse complement strand
TGTAAGTTAATCCTTGTCCGTAGCACTTTTTTTATCGGACTGTTATTATTTCTTGTTCTGCACAATAAGTTGTTGCCATTTATCTATAATGTCCCCTACTTGGCTATGTGGTTTGATGCGATGAGTCGCTAGTTTTTATTTGGCAACTACTACAGACTTGAGAACTTTTGTTATTCTTTTTTGTTCTATGTTGTTCTCAAACACTTTGCTATAATAGTTTAAATGAATCCATCAATTATCAAACACAGTGCAGTGACTTATTTAGACATTTCGGCTGATCAGGCCGGGCAACGCATTGATAATTTTTTACATCGCCACCTCAAAGGGGTACCAAAAAGCCATATCTATAGGATATTGCGTACTGGAGAAGTGCGTATCAATAAAGGGCGCATTAAACCAACCTATCGCTTAACAAAGGGCGATATTTTGCGTCTGCCTCCCTTGCAACACCTAGATTCGGCTCCTAAAGTGCCAAGTGCAAACCGCAAAAAGGAATTGGCAAATTCTATTTTGTATGAAGATGCCCATTTATTAATTATTAATAAACCTTCGGGTTTGGCAGTGCATGGTGGCACTGGTCTCAATGGTGGCGTGATTGAAGGTTTGCGTGCTTTATATCCTAATATGCCTCACTTAGAATTAGTACATCGTTTAGATCGTGATACCTCTGGCTGCTTAATGATCTCGAAAAAACGTAGCATGTTACGACGTTTACATGAGTCGCTACGTCAGACTGACATACATAAGCAGTATCTTGCCTTAGTGCGAGGGCATTGGAATCCACGCATTACTCGGGTAGAGGCTCCATTGCGTAAAAATATTTTACAATCAGGAGAGCGTATTGTGCGCGTCAATGAGGCAGGTAAACACGCAGCTACCTATTTTAGCATTGAACAACGATTTGCGACAACCACTTTATTGCGTGTCAAACCTTTGACGGGACGTACTCATCAAATCCGTGTACATGCAGCCCATCAAAGACATCCGATTGTTGGTGATACTAAATATGGGGATGAAAAATTTAATAAATTGATGCGTGATCAGTCTCTTAAACGTTTATTTTTACATGCCGAAAAATTAGATATTGATTTACCAGACATTAATTATCATCTTTCTATACAAGCTCCGTTACCAGCGGCTTTACAAGGCGTTTTAAATCGTTTGGAGAAAATGGATGCGGTTTAAACTACTGGTTTTTGATTGGGATGGTACACTTGTCGATTCACAAGCTCGTATTGTTGGCAGTTTTCAGAATGCTATTGCTGATGTGGCTTTACCAGAACGTAGTTCAGCACAAATTACTCATGTTGTTGGTTTAAGCTTGGAACTCGCAATTGCTACTTTATTTCCTGATGCCTCGCCACAACAACATTCATTATTAGCACAAGGTTATCGGCATCATTTTTTTAATGCTCAGGCCAACGCTAGTCCTTTATTTCCCAAGGTAGTTGATGGCTTGCAAGCTTTCCATAAAGCAGGTTATGATTTAGCGGTTGCTACCGGCAAAAGCCGCCGAGGTCTTGATCAAGCTTTAGCCGAAACTCAGTTACTAACACTTTTTCACAGTACTCGCACTGCTGATGAAACCTGCTCAAAGCCAAACCCACAAATGCTGCATGAAATCATGGATGAATTAGCCATATTGCCCAATGAAACATTAATGATAGGCGATACTGACTATGATTTACAAATGGCTCAAAATGCAGGTGTTGCATCAGTAGCAGTTACCTATGGTATGCACGAAAAAACACGATTATTAGCGTGTAACCCATTAATTTGTATTGATCGTTTTTCAAACTTACAAACTTGGTTAGATCAATAATTACATTTAAAATATGTAGGAAAAATATAACCTTATGTCAGAAACAACAGATAAATTAGGTGAAAATTGGGAACGCGATGCTTTAAGGCGTCTCGCTTTTGCCACGCTCAATGAACAGCGGCGAGCAAGACGCTGGCGTATTTTTTTCGTATTATTATTCCTTATTTATTTGTTTGTAAGCTTAGTAGCGTTCTTGCAGCCAGATTTTCTGAAGGAACTAATGGATGAAGATACACTCAGCCAAAAATATACCGCAATTGTTGAAGTCAAAGGTGTCATTGCTGATGATGCCGAAGCCAGTGCTGATCACATCGTTTCTGGACTGCGTAAAGCATTTAAAGATGAAAAGACGGCGGGGGTTATTATCCGTATTAATAGTCCAGGCGGGAGTCCAGTTCAAGCCGGTTATATCCATAACGAAATAAAACGCTTACGGAAAAAATATCCGAAAATTCCTGTCTATGCCGTTATCACAGATATTTGTGCATCTGGTGGGTATTATATCGCCGCTGCTGCTGACAAAATTTATGCCGATCAAGCCAGTCTCGTCGGATCCATTGGCGTTTTAATGAATGGCTTTGGCTTTGTAGGCGCAATGGAAAAATTGGGAATAGAGCGCAGATTATTGACTGCAGGCGAACACAAAGGATTTTTAGATTCCTTTTCTGCCATGAAACCAGAAGATATTACCCACGTTCAAGGGCTGCTTGATGAAATTCATCAGCAATTTATTACACGAGTCAAAGAAGGGCGCAAAAAAAGTTTAAAAGAAGCTGGCAAGCTGGCATTATTAGATAATCCAGAGCTCTTTTCTGGGCTGCTATGGACTGGCGAAAAAGCCATGGAACTCGGTTTAGTGGATAAATTAGCAAGTACCAGCGAAGTGGCGCGTGAAATCATTAAGGCTGAAAAAACTAAAGATTTTAGTTATAAACGCAACTATTTAGACCGTTTTGCTGATCGTTTAGGCGCGACAATGGCGAAGACTTTAGCCCAACAATTGAAGTTCAATAGTGGGGCTATTCAATAGAATATTAATCTAATTCTTTAGCATATATATGCCACCACATAATTCATATAGACCAGTGACAGTGACAGAACCCTACGATCCCAAGCAACGCCTTGTAGGGGCTGTCGTATTATTCTTAATAATATTATTCATTTATGGAATTTTAAAACTGTTACTGGGCATGTCGGATGATAAATTTCTCATACCACCTAAGCTAGAAACTATCATCATAGATGAAAAATTGACAGAAAATCAATCTGCTTCTAGGACTTACAGTTTGCCACAACAATTTGTTTTTCTTGATCTAAATGGAAGTCCATTGCAAGAGGAATTTTATGAAACTGAAGAAGAAATCGAAGAAATCGAAGTTCCCGAAGAAATAAAAGTAAAGGAAGAAAAAGCCTCCTTAATCGCTGTTACAAAACCGCAGGAACCGGCCTTAGATATTTGTACAATTAATACGGGTGAAAAACAATGGTATGTACTACAAGCTGCGAGTTTTAAAAAAGAGCAACGCGCACAACATTTAGCGCAAAAAATAAAAGACGCAAAAATCGCGCCAGAGGGATGTATTATTAAATCTAGCAATGGATGGTATGCAGTACACCTTCCGCCAGAAACTGACTATTATATAGTTCAATCTCAACTTGAACGATTATATCAGTTATTACGTCTCAAGGGTCTTATTAGAAAAATTTAATGACTTGAGATTTCTCCCGCCCCCTAGCCCCCTCCCGCTGGGCGGGGGGATTTAACCTCCA
>JAUXCJ010000217.1 GCA_030618965.1 Thiomargarita sp. | reverse complement strand
TAAAATGCTTAATCCGGTTTTGATGACTGTTGATAGAGACATTATGGGTTTAGTCCTTAAAGAGTGGGTTTGAGAGTATTTTAGATTAATTGTTTGATAAAGTATATAATAAAACCAGTTAAGGACAAATTCGCACTGGAGTACAAAGCGCAGCTTTGTCATTGGCAACAACAAAGCTGCGCTTTGTACTCCAGATAGCAGGGTGCGTAACATCAGTTAATAATATTCGCTACTACAATCATTATGTCAGTTCTATCCGCCAATTCTATAACAATTCAACGAGGTGAAAATGTCATCCTTAATAATAGTTACTTTGCCCTAGAATCGGGCCAAATGTACCATCTCCTTGGTGCATCTGGTACTGGTAAAAGTACATTATTATGGACATTGGCACGTTTACACCCACTGGTTGCCGGCACGCTAGGTTTTAAAGGAGAAATTGAAATACCTATCAACCGTTGGCGTGCTGAAATTGCCTTATTACCACAAAAGCCAGTTTTGATGATGAGTGGTGGCACAATAGCAGAAAACTTGCTTTATCCATTACAAAACTTCCAAATACAAAAACAACGCTTAAATGAACGTCAGGCATCATTGCCGACAACAGAAGACTTAGAAGCAATACTACACAGCCTTGGACTTGATGACATACCATTAGAACGCCAAGCCAGTTCACTATCAGGCGGACAAGAAGCACGCTTAGCTTTAATCAGACTTTTACTAACAAAACCAGCAATTATTCTAGCAGATGAACCAACCGCAGGACTTGATAAAGGTGCAGCCACGCTGGTTTTTAAATGCCTACAGCAATTTTGTGAAAACGGCGGAACTGTGATTTTTAGTAGCCATACGCATAATTTAAATGATGCCGTGCGGATGGAATTAAATGGTAAGGGAGGATTATTAACTGATGTAGATTAGACCTCCGAGGTTTTGGAAACCTCGGAGGTCTTGGCATCTATTATTAATCAAATCATGACAGCTATCAATATAGGTTGGTTTGAACTCTTTTTCGCCACCTTCTTTATCATAGTAGCAGGCGCTGTTTCTATCGCCATGTCACTAGGAATGATACGCACAATCGCCATTGCTACATTGCGTACTTATCTACAACTGATTGCTTTAGGCTTTGTTCTTGCCTGGATATTTGAAACTGAAACAGCTTGGATAGTACTCGCCATCTTCCTCTTTATGATGCTAATGACAGCACAAATCATACTCCAGCGTGTCACCCATAAACCAGCTAATCTATATTTCAATACCTTCACCGCAATTTTTATTACCACTTTAATAGTAACATTTTCAGTCACAGCACTGATTATACAAGTAAAACCTTGGTACGATCCTCGCTACCTTTTGACTATTGGTGGAATGGTATTGGGAAATTCTATGAATGGAATTGCGCTGACTTTAGAGCGTTTTTTTGATGATATGAGAAAACGGGCTGCTGAAGTAAATCAAGCCCTAGCATTCGGGGGGACAGCTTGGGAAGCCTCACTTCCAAGCATCCGCATTGCGCTGACTGCTGGATTGATGCCGACAATTAATAGTATGAGTGCAGTTGGACTGGTATCTATTCCGGGGATGATGACAGGGCAATTAATCGCTGGTGCTGAACCTGTTGAAGCCGCAAAATATCAGATTGTTGTAATGTTGATGATTTCAGCCGCGACGGCGCTGGGTGCGATGATGAGTGTTTATTTAGTTTACAAACGAGCGTTTGATAAGGAATTGCGATTGATTTCAAAAGCACAAAATTAACCCATTTTACAATTGGTGAATATATGCCTCAAACAGCATTGAAATATGATATTGAAGTCACCCAAACCGGGCGAGTGGAATTGCCGGTACCTTTTCAGATTGGAGCACATCTCACTATTTTTGTTATTTCAGAACAAGAGACTGATAACTTTGATGATCTTTTGGCTGCGTCTCAAAGTAGTACTGATTTTTGGGATAATACGTTTGATGATGAGGATTGGAATCATGTATGAACAAGGAGATATTGTTTTAATTCCAGTCCCATTCACCGATTTATCTTCGCAACGGCGACGGCCTGTGATTGTCATTTCCAATAGCAGCTATAATCAAAAAACTACTGATATAGTGGTTGTCGCGATGACATCTAATCCAGTTGAAGTTGACTACAGTTTTACCATTAGCTCATCTGATTTGGTACAAGGACAGTTGAACCGACCAGGTAAAGTTCGCGTAGATAAAATCTATACCTTGTCTCAATCTATTGTTATCAATAAATTTGGGCAGGTGAATCTTAACGTACTTAAAAGGATTCGTAGTCTGTTGCAAGATTTAACGACTTAGGTAAAGTTATCAACAAGCGTAGCATTTATCGGGGCGAAAACTTGGTGCATATAGCACCACCTCATCCCACTGCCATTAAGTTAAGAGATAAAATGTTGTATAATAACAAATTAACTAACACAATATATTAGGGATAACATAATGGATAAAAAAAACAGTCTGTTGAAACCAGTCAAGAACTAATACAAGATGAAGATTTTAAAAATAAACATCGTAAAAGCAAAACAGCATTTACCCGTGTACGAAAGTTACATTTCTCTTTACTCATGGTGCTAATTCTTAAAAAAAGCCTGAAATCATTACAATTGATACTAAATGAATTTAGCTTAGCTTTTGATGATTTTAATACAGTCAGCAATAGTGCTTTTACCCAAGCCAGAGCAAATCTACGCCATACTGCTTTTATTGAGCTGAATAAAAAAGCGGTTGTTGATGTCATGTATAGTGATAATAATATTAAGCTTTATAAAGGGATGCGCGTTTTAGCAATTGATGGTTCCAAAATCTTATTACCAGATACGCCAGACATTATATTCGAGGTAAAAGTTTTTTTTCAAAAAACTTTTACCTCGAAAAGAATTTGGTCAAATATCATACAGTAATGATCATCCTGAAGTAAAAGGTTCGCATAGTTATGGAATGGCTTCTGTGATGTATGATGTTTTGAATCGTGTCGCAGTGGACAGTACTTTAAGTAATGCAAAAGCTTATGAAGTTCAATTAGCAATTCAACATTTAGAACATACTCAAAAAAATGATTTATTGCTATATGACAGGAATTACCCATCTTATTTTCATCTTGCTACTCTTTGCTTCCAGAATAAGAAGTTTGTCATACGATGTTCTGCTTCCTCTTTTAAGCCAGCTAGGAGCATGTTGAAAGGAGAAGGCGATGACAGTCAAATCGTTACTTTAAAACCTCACCATAGCAAGCTTGAGCAAATTCAAGCTCATAATTTGCCTGAAGAAATTACAGTACGATTTGTACGTGTCAAGTTAGAAACTGGTGAATATGAAGTTTTGGTTACCAGTTTAGTTGATGAAATAGACTTTCCAAGCGAAGAGTTTTTAGAGATTTACCATTTACGTTGGGGAGCCGAAGGATTTTACGCTATTCTAAAAACTCGTCTAAATTTAGAAAACTTTTCAGGTAAAACCGCTGAATCAGTTTATCAGGATTTTTATTCAACAGTTTATTTGAGTGGACTGGAATCTATTTTAACCGCAGATGTTAATGAACAATTAGCGGCAAGAAACACTAAAAATGAACAGCAAGTTAATCATGCTGTTTCTTTTAATGCGATTAAAAACCAAGCAGTGGAACTATTGTGTTCAAACCAAGCTACGGATGTAGTTATTAAGCGTTTGGAAAGCCTATTTTTAACTAACCCAGTTTCAATTAGAAACCAACGAAAAGTTCCAAGACAAAAACGCTCAGCACGACATCAGCTTAACTATGTGAATAGGCAACGTAAAATAAGCTTTTAAGGCTTAACTTAATGGCAGTGACGCTGGAGCGTGGGAACGAGAAAATTTATTTATGATTCTTATGCTTGCCGTGAATTTAAAGGAGTTCACAGAGCTGTTAATCGTTATCAAAAGTGGGCAAAACGTTACCGATATGCAATGAAAATGGACATCCAGCAATATTTTCCTTCTATCGACCATATTTTGCTCAAAGAAAAAGTACATCGCCGAATTAAAGATGTGAAAGTATTAAACTTAATTGATAAAATCATTGAGACTGCACCACCAGTTAAACTAGATTGGGCAACGGAGCGACGTACTGGGATACCGATGGGTGTGATTAAAACTGCATGGCTTTTGATTTTGTCCCTGAAAGGGACTGACATACCAGCCTAGGGCAACGCCCTAGG
>JAUXCJ010000037.1 GCA_030618965.1 Thiomargarita sp. | reverse complement strand
TCGCCAAAAACTATTAGTATTATTGGTGTTGGCGACATCATGTTAGGGACTAATTATCCCTCCAGTAATTACTTACCCCCAAACAATGGAAAAAAATTACTGGAAGACGTTAATAAAATTCTCAAAGCAGCCGATCTCACCTTCGGTAACCTTGAAGGCACAATTCTTAACCAAGGCACGACAATAAAAAATTGTGCTAAATGCTATGCCTTTAGAATGCCTGAATATCTAGTTGATAATTTAGTCACAGCCGGTTTTGATGTAGTCAGCATCGCCAACAATCACATCAGAGATTTTGGACAAAAAGGCATCGCCAACACAATACGAGTGCTTAAAGAAAAAGGCATTCAAACAGCAGGCGTAAAAAAAATACCATCAGTCACTTTTGAAAAAGAAGGCGTGAAATACGGCTTCGTTGCTTTTGCACCGAATATTGGTACGATCAGTATCAACGATATACCTAAAGCTAAACAAATTGTCAAACAACTGGCGAAAACCAGTGATATTGTCATTGTCTCATTTCATGGTGGCGCAGAAGGTAAAACTCACCAACATGTTCCCAAAAAGACTGAACATTTTTACGGCGAAAATCGTGGCGATGTCCACAAATTCGCACATACCCTCATTGATGCTGGTGCCGATATTATATTCGGACATGGCCCACATGTGACACGAGCGATTGAAGTTTATAAAGATCGTTTTATTGCCTATAGCTTAGGCAATTTTTGTACTTATGGACGTTTCAATTTGCTAGGAGTAAAAGGTATTGCGCCAATTATTCAAGTCAAGGTGAAAAAAGACGGTAGTTTTGAGGAAGCTAAAATTATCTCTGTCAAACAAGTCGGCAGGGGTATTGTTAAGATTGACCAAACTAACCAAGCACTCAAGAAAATTAAATCGCTAACTAAAGCGGATGGTTTTCTCAAAAAAATTAAAATCGATAACAACGGTAAAGTAAGTCAATTATAGAAAATAACGTCTGAACTGTGATTTATGTGAGAAAAAATCACAGTTCAAATTATTTTGGAATAACTCCAACATAAAAGGAATAAACAATCAGATGTCCTTATTTTCATCGCTGAATCATTTTACCAGTTCAAAAATACAGATAACCTACGTATTTGAGCCGCGCCGTACACTATCAGAAGTGATTGGAAAATTTTTATGTAAACCCTTTCATTGCCCTAAACTTCCCTCTAAAATAAAAGGGTATTATTTTAGCATTGAATCGGGTTTACGTCCAAAACCACATTCTACATTCAAATCCCAACTGATTCTAACAATTAGCCTGTTTATTGCTTTACCATTTATTTCGGGAATTGATAGTAGTTCTGATGCTTCAATGGTAATGGACACAAAATCCATTACAGTGAATTCATATAATAAACTAAACACACTAATCATCCCTTTGAGGCTTCCTCAGCTAAAACCAAGCAGTGTTTTTCAAAAACCATTGGAGTGCAAAACCGGACAACAGGCTGAAACATTCACAGTTCACTGTAAAATAAATAGCCTAATATCTTTAACTGACAACACACAACAAACAGGTTTCTCAAAGCCACTGGTTTCTCAATTCCTCAAAATATTTCAACCAACAATTGATATTGAACGTGAAAAGCAAGTGGATGACCGATTTAGCCTCATTTACAAACAAGAGGGAGAAAAAAGCGAGATATTAGCTGCTGAGTTCTTCAATAAAGGCACCATTTACAGTGCAATACGCTACACAAATAAAAGAACAAAAACAACGGATTATTACACCCTAGCGGGAGAGCGTTTACAAAAAATATCCTTACTCAGCGCCCCTGTCGAAAAAATTACCCGAATCAGTTCTCCCTTTGGTATGCGTAAACATCCCATTTTGAGAAAATATAAACTCCACACTGGCATTGACTATTCAGCAGTATGGGGCACACCAATTTTTGCAGGCGGGGATGCCACGGTCAAATTTTTAGGCAGAAAAGGCGGCTATGGAAAAGTCATTACCTTGGAACATCACGAACGGGTTATCAGTTTATATGCACACCTTTCAAAATTTGCTAAAAAGTTGAAAGTTGGTGATAAAGTCAAGCAAGGAGAAATTATCGGCTATATTGGTAACAGTGGACGAACGACTGGCCCTCATTTACATTACGAAATTAAAGTAGATGACAATCCTATTAACCCAGAACAGTTTGCCAACTCTCCGCTCACGCTGACAATTGCAAAAAAGCATAAAGCCGATTTTCTGAAAAATAGCCAAGCACTGACAGCAAAATTGGAGAATCTCAATCATTTGTCACCAACAACGATCAAACTGGCACAACATAACCCTTAAATAATTAGATTATTGATACATTATATTCTAATAAACTTAATTATATCTCTATGTTTAATAGGGGTTTTTATGGGTTGACATGATTTTAAACTTTAGTTAGCATGTTACATAACTTGTGTTGTAATTATCACAAATATTATCTATTAAGCCTTGTTTTTAATCAGATAAATATAAATTTATCCACTATAATTTAAATGTTTTTTCAATTTTAAATTGAAATTCAGATAAAGTTAATACATACACAACAGGCTAATGATTTTTTTGAGCTAATTTAACGCATGTTCCATATCATCTATTTTTTCTTTAAGGCTATTAAAAATAGCATGTTGTAATTTATTTGATGAAAGGATGTAACATGAAACAATTAATACCCAATGTAAGCTCTGCGTTAGCAGGGGTAGCCAAGGTGAGCAACTTGCTATTGGCGTTTATGATTTTTGCTATGTTAGGCAGCACCGCCGCCTATGCTGGTGAACTGATGATGGCAGAACAGGCTAAAATGCTAAAGCCTTTTAAGAATTTGAGCCATGAAAGTGCCATTTGTGCCTCCTGTCACAAGAAAGAAAACCCAAGTATTTATCAACAATGGGGACAATCCAAACATTATGGTGCTAATGTTGGCTGTTATGAATGTCATAAAGCCGATCGTAATGATCCTGATGCTTTTAGACATAAGGATTTTTGGATTTCTGTCATTGTGTCACCAAAAGATTGTGGTGCCTGTCATAACACTGAAGTTCAGCAATTTAGTGCAAGCAAACACGCAAATTCTGGCAACACTATAGGTTCACTTGATAATGTCTTAGCTGAAGTAGTTGAAGGCTCAAAGAATTTTCATGGTGCATCACCTGTAGCTGTTAATGGCTGTGAGCAATGTCATGGTTCTGAAATAAAAGTCCTGCCAAATGGTAATCTTGATCCAAATACTTGGCCAAATTCAGGTGTTGGTCGTATCAATCCCGATGGCTCAAAAGGCTCCTGTTCAGCTTGTCACCAACGCCATAACTTTGATGTTGCTCAAGCACGTCGTCCGGAAAATTGTGGCAAATGTCATTTAGGACCAGATCATCCTCACAAAGAAATTTATGACGAATCCAAACATGGTATTAACTTTTATGCCAAAGTGGATGAAATGAATCTTAGTTCTTCAAAATGGATTCCAGGTGAAGATTATCATGCCGCTCCAACTTGTGCCACATGTCACATGTCAGCAACTCGTGAATTGCCAATTACACATAATGCTGGTGATCGTATCAGTTGGACACTACGCCCTGCGATTTCAGAAAAAATTGATGCCAAAGCTAAGAGAAATGGTGAAAAAGTTAAACCTTGGATTCATCGTCGTGATGACATGAAAAGTGTTTGTACCTCTTGTCACGGTGCTAATACCATAGAAAATTTCTATGTTCAATTTGATAGCTTGGTAAATCTCTATAACGAGAAGTTTGCAAAACCAGGTATGAAATTGATGGAAACTTTGAAAGAACATTCCATGATTACTGATACACCTTTTGATGAATCTATCGAATGGACTTGGTTCTTATTGTGGCATCACGAAGGTAGACGCGCACGTCATGGTGCTGCTATGCAAGCTCCGGATTATGTACAGTGGGAAGGTATGTTTGAGGTAGCTCATCGTTTTTATATGGAAATGGTTCCTGAAATTAAGGAACTGATTGAAAAAGCCGAAAAAGAAGGTAACCATGAAGGTGCAAAAGCAGTTAAAAACTTGCTAGATGAAATCCTTAATAGTGAGCACCATAAATGGTTTCTGGGCAAACAGGCTGAAAAGTCCGCACAGGGTAAATAATTAATGAAATATTCCCGCCTTATATTTGGCCAATTTTTGATATTGGTCGGATTGCTGTACTCAACAGCAATCCAGGCGGTCCCTGTTGATTCGAGACCGGTCACCGAAGCAACCACTAATGCGGATTGCTTAGAGTGTCATGGGGTTGAAGGTTTTGCAGTGCCAAGAGGGGTTGGTGAAGGTAGAAAACGTTCTATACATGTAAAACCAGCAGTTTTTGCTGATAGTGTACATGGTGAAGAACGTTGTGTTGCTTGTCATACCGATATTGAACAAATGCCGCATAAAAAAGATGTTGAACGTGCGGTTGATTGTTTAGAATGTCATGAAAAGCAAGGAACTGACATCAGCAAAGAAGTTGTTGCTAATGAAAAGCATTATTTAGCTTCGATTCATGCACAACCAAATAAAGATGATCCGAGTCGCGTAAACGCAACTTGTTCGGATTGTCATGGCACACATAACGTATTCCCGATGGACGCTGCGGAGGCACAAACCTACCGTTTATCTATATCTGAAACTTGTAGCCGTTGCCATGAAGAGCAATTAAATGAGTACACGCAATCAGTTCATGGTGCTGCTGTAAAACGCTATGGCAATCTTGAGGCAGCAGTTTGTAGTGATTGTCATACTGCCCACAAAATTGAATCGCCAGATGAAGACCCAGTAAAACTCCTCATCACCCAAAACTGTGGTAGCTGTCACGAAGAACAATATGAGTCTTATAGTGATACCTATCATGGTCAAGTGCATCGGCTTGGTTACACCCATACCGCAAAATGTTATGACTGCCATGATTATCATAACATTTTGAAAATTGATGATGAAAAATCGACCGTTCATGTTAATAATCGTCTTGAAACTTGTCAGAAATGTCATGAAAATGCAACAGCAGGTTTTGTAACGTTTTATCCTCATGGTACGACTCATGATTTTGACCGTTATCCGGAAATATGGATTATATCGAAATTCATGATTGCGTTGCTGATTGGAGTATTTCTATTCTTCTGGATTCATGGTGCATTCTGGTTCTATCGTGAATATAAAGAACGTAAAACTGGTAAAGCTGAGGTACGCTTAGATGAAAATGGCGATCCAGCTGAGCGCAAAAAACATGTTCGACGATTCTCAGCAGGATGGCGTTTAGCCCACTTGATTCTAGCAATTGCCGTGATGGCGCTAGTTTTAACAGGCACAGCAGTGTTATATGCAGAAAGCTTCTGGGCACCTACTGCAATGATGTTATTGGGTGGTCCTGAAATAGCAGCTATTATTCATAGAACTGCGGCAGTAACATTTGGTCTCATATTTTTTGGACATTTATTTGTTATCGCTTATAATATTTTCATAAAAGGTCGTGGCAAGTTCAAGTGGTTTGGGCCAGATTCCCTATTACCTCGTTGGAAAGATTTCAGTGATTTTTGGGGTATGTGCAAATGGTTTGTTGGCAAAGGACCAAGACCACGTTTTGATCGTTGGACATATTGGGAGAAATTCGATTATTGGGCACCCTTCTGGGGTATGTTTATTATCGGATGTTCTGGCGTAATGTTATGGCAACCAGACTTTTTTGCGAGTTTCTTGCCAGGATGGGTATTTAATGTAGCAACCATAGTACATGCAGAAGAAGCCTTTTTGGCAGCAGTATTCTTGTTCTCGGTTCACTACTTTAATAGTCATTTTAGACCAGATAAGTTCCCACAAGATACAATAATGTTCACTGGTAGTATGACTCTTGAAGAGTTTAAAGAAGAAAGACCAATTGAGTATGAACGATTAGTCAAAGAAGGTAGATTGGAAGAGTTCCTAGTTGGCGCACCATCTCCAAGAATGGCACGTTATTCCGAAATCCTTGGATTTTTCTTAATCGCTGTTGGTGTGATTTTACTATTCTTAGTCCTTATAGGATTTATACAGACTGAGTTTTAGTTAGAATTTCCAAGCAATAATAAAAAAGCCCGTCTTTAGTTTTAGCTGACGGGCTTTTTTTGTCTAAAGTTTTATTTAATCCCCTCGCCCAATCGCATAATATATAAATCCATGTTGATGCATTCTTTGTGGTTCATATAAATTACGTCCATCAAAAATCACCGCTTGCTTGAGGCTAGATTTAATCGCTTCAAAATCAGGACTACGAAACAGTTTCCATTCTGTAACAATAACCAAGGCATCGGCGTTTTTAAGCGTTGCTTCAGGACTATCACACAGTGTAAAATCAGCACGTTCGCCATAAATACGTTGCGCCTCGGACATAGCTTCAGGATCATAAGCCTGTACAGTCGCCCCTGCTGCCCACAAGGATTCCATCAACTTCCTACTCGGTGCATCGCGCATATCATCCGTATTTGGTTTAAAAGCCAATCCCCATAACGCAAAACTACGACCTTGCAAATCACCTGCAAAATGCTTATGAATTTTTTCAAATAAAACCTGTTGTTGTTTTTTATTTACAGTTTCAACAGCTTGTAATATTTGAGCCTTTACACCGAATTCTTGGGCAGTACGTTCCAAGGCTTGTACGTCCTTTGGAAAACAGCTCCCACCATACCCCGCACCCGGATAAATAAACTGAAACCCAATTCGCGGATCCGAACCAATACCAAGACGAACTTGCTCAATATCAGCCCCAACCTGTTCCGCAATTTGAGCCATTTCATTCATAAAACTAATTTTGGTTGCCAGCATCGAGTTAGCAGCATATTTAGTCAACTCCGCAGAGCGAATATCCATAAAAAGCAATCTATCGTGATTACGGTTAAACGGTGCGTAAAGTTCCCGCATTATTTCTGTGGAACGGGGTTTCTCGGTACCAACAACAATTCGATCCGGTTTCATAAAATCATCAATAGCAGCCCCTTCTTTCAAAAACTCAGGGTTAGAAACAACATCAAAATCGTAATTAACACCACGCGCATCAAGTGCCGCTTGCACCGTGTTACGCACCTTATTCGCTGTACCGACTGGCACAGTGGATTTATCCATAATCACCTTATAATCATCCATGTTTTGTCCAATAGTCTCAGCAACTTGCAAAACATACTGCAAATCAGCAGAACCATCTTCATCAGGCGGAGTTCCAACCGCAATACACTGAATTTCGCCAAATTTAACCGCTTTAACAACATCAGTCGTAAATGTCAAACGCCCAGCCGCCATATTACTTTTTAAAAGCGATGCTAAACCGGGTTCATGAATAGGCACATCGCCTTGTTGCAAACGAGCCACTTTATTTTCGTCTACATCAACACATAATACATGATTGCCGACATCCGCAAGGCAGCAGCCAGTAACTAAACCTACATAGCCTGAGCCAAAAATGGTAATATGCATATTTAAATTTCCCTTAATTAATTGATGTTACGTACTGCCAATTTTGACCATAAACAGCTATTGACATGGGATTTATCAAAATCATAATTCAACAACCTCCAGTGTCCTCAAACTGAATTAATTGGCAACTAAAAAAAACATTATGAGGATTATATAAAAAATATCCGTTTATTCTGTATCGAATCCATGATAAAAGGTTATTCTGAACTGATGAAAGGGATAAAATTTAGAATAAGTTTATACAGAAACAGAGTGCGTAAC
>JAUXCJ010000195.1 GCA_030618965.1 Thiomargarita sp. | reverse complement strand
TTTATATTAAGATTCACCATAGCATGAGTAAGTGATATAATCCTAACAGCAAACGTATAATGCTGACAAAATAAAGATAAAAATTGTTTTTTGTCTTTAACTATATATATATAATTATATATATACGGATATTTTCACTTTACTTGAAAATAGGTTTGAATTCTTATGCACATGACTTTACGGCAGTTAACATTATTTCGAGCTGTGGCACAACATCTGAGTTTTACTCGTGCTGCTGCCGAATTATCTTTGACTCAACCAGCAGTTTCAATTCAAATCAAACAGTTAGAAACTCATATTGGCACACCCATGTTTGAGCAAGTTGGCAAACGGATTTTTCTCACTGATGCGGGGCATGAGTTATATGCGGCTTGTGGAGATATTTTTGCACGTATTGAGGCATTAGAATTATCCCTCAATGAATTACAGGGCAGTGTTAAAGGTAAATTAAAATTATCAGTGGTAACGACAGCAGCTTATTTTATCCCTTATTTATTAAAACCCTTTTTAGAACGTTATCCAGAAGTGAAAGTTCGTCTGAACGTGACTAATCGTAAAACGCTATTAAAGCGTTTGAGTGATAATGAAGATGATTTAGTCATCATGGGGCAAGTGCCAGAACAATTAAACGTAACTGCTCAAAAATTTTTGGAAAGCCCGTTAGTCGTGCTGGCACCAGCAGAGCATCCGCTTGTTGCTCAATCTAATATTTCATTAATGCAATTAGCAGAAGAGAATATTTTAGTTAGAGAAACCGGTTCAGGTACACGCGCAGCTATGGAGCGTTGTTTTGCAGCGCATGAGTTAGAATTGAAAAACAATATAGAATTAGGTAGCACCGAAGCGATAAAACAGGGCATAATCGCAGGCATGGGCATTTCGGTTTTATCTCAACATACAGTGACTTTAGAATTAGCGGCTGGCACTATGAAAATGTTGGATGTAGAAGGTTTTCCTTTGAAACGTCATTGGTATATTACGCATTTGGTGGATAAACAATTATCCTTAGTGTCTCGCACTTTTTTAGAGTTTGTAGTCAGTCAGGCTGATGAAATGACACAATTGATTTGTAAAAGGCTACGAGAAAGCGGGCAAACTCTGAACTGTTAATATCAGCCCCCTTAGCAGGGGCTTTTTTATTTCCAGTTCCCTTAATCAAAAATATAGTTTATGGGCAATTCTATATCTAATTGCTCATCAATAATATTTCCGCTACAAAATCGTGTTCCATGTTGCATTGACTTATAAACAATCACTGTGCCTGCTACTGGTACAACTAACCAACAAGATTTAACTACTGCACCAAAATAAACATCAAATCGGTTCAATATACTTTGTATGCTTTGAGTATTAGCCAATATACCAATAGCTAATACAGGCATGTCCATGATTTCTAG
Source organism: Thiomargarita sp. (assembly GCA_030618965.1). Lineage (GTDB taxonomy): Bacteria > Pseudomonadota > Gammaproteobacteria > Beggiatoales > Beggiatoaceae > JAUXCJ01. The sequence continues at coordinate 3,067 of JAUXCJ010000195.1, read as the reverse complement.
TTCATCAGGTAACGATACATCAACTTCACGTTTTGGATAAACACAAAAATCAGGAGTAAAATTTTTCCCATCGATTCTTAACGTCAATTCTGAAAAAACAGTGTATTTTTCTAGCTTGAGTAATGCACCACTCATTTTGGTTTTCGTATAAGAATAACTATAAGAAGGAAAGATAGAAACATTTTCTTGAACAACCTGCTTTTCAATATATTGTAATGACATATAAACAAAATCTCTTTGGTTAGATTCAAAAATATGAAGTAGAGACAAGGCATGCCTTGTCTCTATAACTAGATTATTATTATACCCATTCCATAACGCTCTGCAAAGCAGCAGTTAATTTAGAAGGATCATTTCCGCCACCTTGCGCCATTTCTGCTCGCCCACCGCCTTTACCGCCGACTTGTTTGGCGACATGATTTAGTAATTCGCCAGCCTTAACTTTATCAGTCGCATTTTTAGTCACTCCAGCAACCAGCGAGATTTTGTCGCCTTTTACGCTTGCTAATATAATCGCAGCTGTACCCAATTTATCTTTCAATTTATCAAGCGTATTGCGAAGCTGCTTGACATCGACATTGTCTAATTGAGCCGCTAAGACTTTAATTCCTTTAACTTCTACCGCTTGACTGGCTAAATCATCCCCTTGGCTGCTGGCTAGTTTCGCTTGTAAGCGAGCCAGTTCCTTTTCCTTGCTACGATTTTGTTCAATTAATTGGCGCAATTTGTCCTCTAAAGAATCAGGGTTAGTTTTAAGTAACAAACTGATTTTATTTAAAGTATTTTCAGCATTTGTCACCCAATCAAGAGCTGCGTTGCCAGACGTTGCTTCAATTCGTCGAACTCCCGCCGCTGTACCTGTTTCTGTAACAATTTTGAGTAAGCCAATATCGCCTGCGTAATGAACATGAGTTCCTCCACAAAGTTCCGTTGAAAAATCGCCGATGGACAATACCCGCACTTGTTCATCGTATTTTTCACCAAATAAAGCCATTGCACCGCTATTCATCGCATCTTCTAAGTCCATTAAGCGTGTTTTTACTGGCGTATTGAGCAAAATTTGTTGATTAACGAGGCGTTCAATTTGGGCTAGTTGTTCACTGCTGATAGGTTCAAAGTGAGAAAAATCAAAGCGTAAGCGTTCAGGATTAACCAGCGAACCTTTTTGTTTAACATGTTCACCTAAAATTTGCTGTAAGGCTGCATGGAGTAAATGGGTAGCAGTATGATTACGAGCAGTGGCTTGACGCGCTTCTAAATCAATTTTTGCCAATAATTTATCGCCTATTTTAATTGAGCCTCCAGTTAGTTCGCCTAAATGAGCGTGCGCTTTGCCCATTTTTTGAGTATCTTTGACTTGAAACACTATCTCGCCCTGCATTAATACGCCTTTATCACCAACTTGTCCACCAGATTCAGCATAAAAGGGCGTATGTTCTAAAATAACCTGCCCTTGTTGCCCTGTACTGAGGCTATCTACTGCTTCACCTTCATAAAACAAAGCAACCACTACACTTTCATCTTGTAGATTATCATAACCAGTGAATTTAGTTTTATAATCAATTTGTTGCGCTTGTGAACTCATGTCCATTTCAAACTGCGTGGTAGCACCACTACGAGCGCGTTGTTGCGCCATTTCGGTTTCAAAACCTGCCATGTCCAAACTTAAGCCACGTTCTCGCGCAATATCCGCCGTCAAATCGGTGGGAAAACCATAAGTATCATAGAGTTTGAATACAATGTCACCCGGAATAATCTTAGTTTGTAAATCACTAATAGCTTGCTCTAATAAACCCATTCCTCTATCCAAGGTTTCCTCAAAGCGTTCCTCCTCTTGCTTAAGAATCCGCTCAATTAAAGCCTGGTTTTTACTTAGTTCTGGATAAGCGGCACCCATTTCCTCATCAAGAGCCTGAACCAAACGAAAAAAGAAAGGCTGACGCAAGCCTAATTTATGCCCATGCCGAACTGCACGCCGAATAATACGCCGTAGCACATAACCTCGCCCCTCGTTAGAAGGCACTATCCCATCAAGCACCAAAAAGGCACAAGCACGAATATGATCAGCAATCACACGCAAAGAATTATTATCGCCACAACCAGCTAATTTCCCCGCAGCTTTAATCAGTGCTTGAAATAAATCAATCTCATAATTACTATGTACCCCTTGTATCACTGCCGCGAGTCGCTCTAAACCCATGCCAGTATCCACAGACGGCTTAGGCAATGGCGTTAAATTACCTTGAGAGTCGCGGTTATATTGCATAAAAACCAAATTCCAAATTTCAATATAACGATCTCCATCCTCATCGGGACTCCCAGGCGGCCCTCCAGTTATTGTAGGTCCATGATCATAAAATATTTCTGAGCAAGGCCCACAAGGCCCCGTATCTCCCATTGACCAAAAATTATCTTTTTCCCCGCAACGAGAAAAATGCTTAGGATCAATTTTGAGTGTATTTAGCCAAATATCAGCAGTTTCATCATCATCTTTATAAACCGTTATCCAAAGTTTTTCTGGTGGTAATTTCAGAACTACCGTTAAAAATTCCCAAGCGAACTCAATTGCCTCAGCTTTAAAATAGTCACCAAAGCTGAAATTGCCCAACATTTCAAAAAAAGTATGATGACGGGCAGTATAACCAACATTTTCTAAATCATTATGCTTGCCCCCAGCGCGTACACAGCGTTGACAACTGGTAGCACGATTATAGCTGCGTTCCTCGATACCTAAAAAAGTCTCTTTAAATTGCACCATACCAGCATTAGTAAATAACAAAGTCGGATCATTGGCAGGGACTAACGGGCTACTAGGGACAATATGATGTCCTTTAGATTTAAAATAGTCTAAAAATGCTTGACGTAATTCTGAAACGGTATTCATAAATTGATAATTAATTATAATGAGTAACTCATGTTACGCAACCTCGTTCCCACGCTCCAGCTTATGGTATTTAAGTATTTATACGTTTATTTTAAAACAGATACTGTGTAGGTTGGGTTAGATTTTTTTGCGACAGCAAAAAAACGTAACCCAACAAAGCTGTTATAGATAGATATAGATTGA
>JAUXCJ010000366.1 GCA_030618965.1 Thiomargarita sp. | reverse complement strand
GTATTGGCGAAAGCGAATGATGAATTAACTGAGGAATTGTTGGAGCAGTTTATAGAAGATCAAGTTAAAGAATTTGATACGCTATTAGAATTGAATGATTTGGAGCGAGGTCCTTATATTTCAAATACTTTACGTCTTGATGCGAGTACAACTACCTTGGAGGCGCAAATAGAAATTTATCGAATGATGCGCCCGGGGGAACCGCCAACTAATGAGGCAGCAGAAAATTTATTTAATCATCTTTTTTTCACGGAAGATCGGTATGATTTGTCAGTTGTTGGGCGAATGAAGTTTAATAGAAGGGTAGGTAGAACTGAACTCACGGGACCGGGGATTTTATCTAAGGAGGATATTTTAGAGGTTTTACGTACTTTAATTAATATCAAGAATGGGATTGGAACTACTGATGATATTGATCATTTAGGTAATCGTCGTATTCGTAGTATCGGTGAAATGGCAGAGAATCATTTCCGGATTGGTTTAGTGCGAGTTGAACGGGCAGTGAAGGAACGTTTGAGTGTTGCGGAATCTGAGAAGTTGACCCCGCAAGAGTTGATTAATGCGAAACCGGTGTCAGCTGCGATTAAGGAGTTTTTTGGTTCTAGCCAATTGTCGCAGTTCATGGATCAAAATAATCCTTTATCGGAAATCACGCATAAACGGCGTATTTCTGCTTTAGGCCCCGGCGGTTTGACACGGGAACGAGCCGGTTTTGAAGTTCGTGATGTACATCCAACCCATTATGGGCGAGTGTGTCCGATTGAAACTCCTGAAGGCCCTAATATTGGTTTGATTAATTCTTTAGCTATTTATGCTAGAGTCAATTCTTATGGTTTTTTGGAAAGTCCTTATCGTCGGATTGAAAATGGGCATGTTACTGATAACATTGATTATTTATCGGCTATAGAGGAAGGTAGTTATGTAATAGCTCAAGCTAATGCGCGTTTAGATGAGCATGGCTATTTTCAAGATGATATGATCACGGTGCGACACGAGAATGAGTTCACTGTAGCTCCTAAAGAGAATGTCGATTATATGGATGTTTCTCCAAAACAAACAGTTTCTGTTGCGGCTTCTTTAATTCCGTTTTTGGAACATGATGATGCTAATAGGGCTTTAATGGGTTCAAATATGCAGCGACAAGCTGTACCAACTTTACGCGCGGAAAAACCTTTGGTTGGTACTGGCATTGAGCGAACCGTGGCTAGTGATTCTGGCGTTACAATTGTGGCTAAGCATGGTGGGGTAGTGGATTCTGTTGATGCTGGGCGTATTGTTGTGCGTATTGATGAGGATGAAATCAAGGACGCGACAAGTAGTTCAGGTGTGGATATATATAATCTGATTAAGTATATCAGGTCAAATCAGAATACTTGTATTAATCAAAAGCCTTTGGTTAAACCCGGCGACCGTATTCGTAAAAATGATATAATCGCGGATGGGCCATCTACAGATTTAGGTGAGCTGGCTTTGGGGCAAAATATGTTAGTTGCCTTTATGCCTTGGAATGGATATAACTTTGAAGATTCGATTTTAATATCTGAACGAGTTGTTGAAGAAGAACGTTTTACCTCTATTCATATTTTTGAACTCACTTGTTTGGCGCGGGATACTAAATTAGGGCAAGAAGAAATTACTGCTGATATTCCTAATGTGAATGAGGCGGCATTAAGTAATTTAGACGAAGCTGGGATTGTTTCTATTGGAGCACAGGTTAAGCCGGGGGATATTTTGGTGGGTAAGGTTACGCCGAAAGGTGAAACTCAACTCACGCCTGAAGAAAAGCTGTTACGAGCGATATTTGGAGAAAAGGCTTCTGATGTTAAGGAGAGTTCCTTACGAGTTCCCAGTGGTACAAGAGGCACGGTTATTGATGTACAGGTTTTTACCCGTGATGGATTGGAAAAGGATGCGCGTGCTATTCATATTGAACAAGCAGCCTTGAATAAAATTAAGGATGATTTAGATGATGAGCGGCGTATTTTTGAGACAGATATTTTCCAGCGTTTGGAGAAGTTATTTTTGGGTGAAACAGCATTGGCTGGCCCTAATGATTTGGAAACTGGTTCTTTGATAACGACAGAATATTTATCTGGTTTGAAACCTTATCAATATTTTGAAATTCATCTGCAAAATAGTGAAAAACAGGCAGAATTAGAAGATTTTTCGGAACAGTTAAAAAAACAACGGAAACGCTTCGACACATTATATGAGGAAAAACGTCGGAAACGAACTGCTGGTGATGAACTAGCGCCTGGTGTGCTAAAAATGGTTAAAGTTTATCTTGCTGTTAAACGTGCTATTCAGCCCGGGGATAAGATGGCCGGACGGCATGGTAATAAGGGGGTTGTTTCTATTATTGTGCCAATTGAGGATATGCCTTATACAGCAGATGGTCGCCCTGTAGATATTGTTTTAAATCCTTTAGGGGTTCCTTCGCGAATGAATGTCGGACAGGTTTTAGAAACCCATTTAGGTTATGCGGCGAAGGGGTTGGGAGATAAGATTGGAGAAATATTATTGAAAATGGCGGCTGAAAAGAGCGATCAAGTTAAAAATCTACGGGACTTTTTAGAACAAACTTATAACAGTACTGGAAAAAAGGAAGAACTTGAGGCTTTTTCTGATGTTGAAATAGTAGAAATGGCTCATAACTTGCGTAATGGTGTGCCAATGGCTACCCCAGTTTTTGATGGTGCCAGCGAAATTGATATAAAGAAGTTATTGAAATTAGCCGGTTTATCTGAAACTGGACAAACTACTTTATATGATGGTCGTACTGGTGAAGCTTTTGATCGTCCAGTCACTGTCGGTTATATGTATATGCTTAAATTGAATCATTTAGTTGATGACAAGATGCACGCTCGTTCAACAGGCCCTTATAGTTTGGTCACTCAGCAACCTTTAGGCGGTAAAGCACAATTTGGTGGACAACGTTTTGGTGAAATGGAAGTTTGGGCATTGGAGGCTTATGG
>JAUXCJ010000133.1 GCA_030618965.1 Thiomargarita sp. | reverse complement strand
GAATGACCGATTCCGGTAAATCCTTCCAAATCAGGAGAATAAAAACCAAAATAATCAGGTTCTTCTGTCGCTTCTATTACTAATGAATAGGATAAATCTATCATAATTATTTCCCCTTAATGCCAGCCGCTTTCAAAATAGCGTTACAGGTTCCGGTTGGTACTTCTTTTGATCCATGATAGTCAACTCTAACGAGTCTATTCCATCCAGATTTTCCATAGTACCTAATGGAACCTTTCTCTTTCATAATATCAAATCCATTTGCGGTTAGTAGCCTAACTAGTTCACTAAATTTCATAAAGTTTCCTTATCTGAAATACTATAGATTGTCGGTGGATATTAAGTAAAGCCAGAAATAATCTCATAAATCGGTCCCAGCACAGACAAAATAACCCAAGCCAATAACAAACCCAAAATTACAGTCATCACCGGTTCAATCAAAGTTTGGATTTGTTCAATCGCTTCTTTGACTTCACGATTATAAAAATAGCTAACATTTGATAAGGCAATATCAAGTTCACCTGTAGTTTCGCCAACTTGAATCATACGTAATAGCAGTGGTGGAAATAAATTGGCTTGCTCAAAACTTTCACTGATACTGCAACCTTCTGCAATATTTTCACCTACTTGCTGCAAAGCATTTTCAATTACAAGATTACCTGTCAATGTTTTGCAAAGCTCGATACTTTCTAATACAGTGATACCTGAACTATATAACAGCGCGAAAAAGGTAGCAAAACGTGCAAAAATGATTTTTTCAAAAATTGGACCAATTATCCATAGTCGCAATTTTAAACCATCAACGAAAAAACTAAGCCGATAACTACTTTGTAGAGCCAATTTGAGTGCTAAGAACGCCAACACCGGAGCTATTAAAATCAGCAACCAATATTCAATAAATAAATTAGAAACAACGATCAAAATTTGAGTATGTAAAGGCAACTCGCCGCCGAGGTTTTGAATAAAACTGATTAACTGCGGTACCAAGTACATCATCACAAAAAACCAGACACCAATAATAATGATTCCCATGAAAGCCGGATACATCAACAGCTTTTTGGTTTTAGCCACCATTTCATCATGCCATTTCAGCGTTTCCGCCAAATGTTGAAAAACCCGACTTAATTCCCCAGTTTTTTCCCCCGTCTCAATCAGGCTAATAAAAATTTGGCTAAAACTTTCGGGAAAATTTGCCATTGCTGCCGATAAACTAGCCCCTGCTTCTATACTTTCAATCAAACTCGACACAATTTCACGAAATCGTGATTGCGGTAAACTATCTCGCAAATCGCCCAATCCTTCTAGCAGAGGCACACCTGCACGGCTTAAGTTTTCCATCTGAAAGCAAAAGCTAATTAAATCTCGGCGGCTAACTTTTCTCAGCGGAAGATAATTATGTGATTTCTTCAAGCGACAATGAATAATATCTAATTCCATGCGTTCCAATCGCATTTCTAAATCATTGATATTATTAGCAACCAATCTGCCTTGAACAATACTTCCTTGTTTGTCCATTGCTTTATATAGAAATTCTTGAGACACTTTATTCATTCATACACCGAGGCTTCCCCTTTCGGGCGACGCTTGAAACGCTTATAACTCCACTGGTATTGTTCTGGACAAGCTTTTACACATTGTTCAACGCCTTTATTCAGCGCAGCTACAGCAATTTCAGTATCATTTGCCACAATATCCTTTGATGCTGGAAAAAAATGCAGATGATAGCCTCGCCCTTGTGGTAAACGCTCAGCATAGGTAAAAATCACTGTAGCCCCACTTTTACGTGCAAAACGGGAGACTAAAACCATAGTATAGGCTGCTATTCCAAAAAAGGGTGCAAAAACCCCGCTGCTGGCCTCATTTGGCACCTGATCAGGCAAAATGCCCGCAATTTGCCCTCGCCGCAAGGCTTGATATAGCGCACGAATACCTGATTGATCAGTTGCTACAAGTTGTCCTCCAGCACGCTCACGCGCATTACGAATTATTGTTTCTAAACCGAGCAATTTGGGTGGGCGATATAAGCCTGTCAATTTATAACGTGATGAGGCATACAGTGCGGCTAGTTCCCATGCCCCTAAATGTGGGGTCAGAAGCAGCACTCCTTTTCCCCGTTCTAATGCCTGTTGCAAGCACAGTTCCCCACTGACTTCTCGCACTAATCCCAGCACTTTATCAACTCGCCATAGCCATAGAGCACCGAGCTCGCTAAAAGTTTTACAGGTTTCAATTAAGCTGGCTTTAATCAAAGCCTCTTGAGCTTCATTCGATAGTTGAGGAAAACACAAACCAATATTAGTCCGAGTGACTTGATTGAGGCGTAATTGCGGCCGTTTTGCCATAGTTCGCCCTAATAGGGTAGCAAAACTATGTATTGTTCTTAAGGGAAATAAGGCTAAGAATTGCAAAAATATTTTGATCAATAATGCACGCATGATAATTAATTACACCACTATTTTGGCAATATGCTATGCCCTATTTTGAGCAACAGCAAAAAGGGTAATGCCCCGTGCATGAGTAAGTCAAAAATGTCGATAGGACGAATTAAGGTGCCTTGAAACAACATTCTCAGTTTTTCAAACAGATGCGGTTCAGGTACAAAGGGTGCTAAGCCTAGTGTCAGTGATCCGATAATAAGCAGATCCCACGGGAGTTTGTCTATCCATTGCATAATAATTTTGTCTTTAGGGTTGTGATGAAAATATCTAATTTAAAAATTCCATAAATAAAAACTGCAGGAAAATTCAATTACTTAATTTTTTCTATGAATATTTTTTTCCTGAGATTGTCCTGAAATTTTTCTTGTTCATCAGGTTTGTCTATTTCAAGGGCCAGTGTTTCAATCATAACAGTCAAATCTTTTTTGGTATTATTTGGTTTAATTTGTTTGAGATAGTCATCACATAGAACATTGGCAATGGGACCGATATAATCTGCTAATGTTATTTTAATATATTCAATAGCCTTGTTAAGATCGATTGAAGTTGATAACTGGTTGTTTGGTGTAATTTTTGTTGAAGTTGAGAAATCGCTGCTTTTTTTGGGTATGATTTTAACTGCCGAAAGTTGAGAAAAAATCTCCTTGGTGCTAGGCAATGTACCTGCTTGATGACTTTCAAAGCTACCGCTCACAAATTGTAGTCGTGCAAACTTGATTGCCTGAATATAGGGAATGGCTTCAGAACCGATATAGTTACTATCAAAGATTAAATAAGTGATAGTGCCTTCATTTAACACAATTCGTACTATATGACCATCAGTGCTGGTAATAAATATCGTACCGTTTTGTTTCTCTAATGATAAACGGCGTATCTCAGATATTAATTCAGGGTATGTTAATTCTGTTGTCATTTTTATAATTTGCCTTTTTGGGCAACTTTCTTTACTGTGGTTGCCCTTATTTCTACATGGTTAAAAATTGGATTATTTGCGTAATCTTTCAAAAGACTTAATCATACTGACTCGCATCCGTTCAAACGCTCGCGCAAGTTGACCGATTTCACTTTTGTCCTCTGTGAATCCGATCTTATTAGAATGCAGCTCACCTTTACTGATATTTTCCGCAGCCTGGGTCAAATGTTCAAGTGGGCGGGTAATTATCCTACTGAAAAACCATGCTAGAAATAAAGCAAAAAGTATCGCTAAGAGAAGAATGAGGCTAAATATGGCACGAAATTTTTTCACACTATTGAGAATAGTATCAGTGTCATTTTGGATGATCAAAGTCCACTTATAAGCTACACCAGGTACTTTAATACTCTGATAAGACAAAGTGATATCATCTGTACTGAGGGTGCCATTTTTAGCCAGAATTTTTTTGCTAAACTCTCCGTATTCCTTTTGTAATTTCTCGTTTGTGTTTAAGTCAGTCGGCCCACCCCAGCGTTTTTTAATATCAGGATGACTCATAAAATAGCCATTTTGATCGACCAAACGAATTTGCGCTAGGGGCTTAAGAAATTTTTTAGCATCAACATTGACAAGCACAATACCCGCTTTGTTGTTTTTGTCATCATAAACGTTAACGCCGTAACGAATGACAGGTTTATGAGGAATTTCTATTGCCCCACGTTCGCGATTAAGATCAAGGGGTGAAACAAAAAGTTGCTTACCCCATAAGCGTATGGCATCTTTGAAATAATAACGACTAGATTTATCTTGCAACTTATCGCCTGCAATGATGGTGTTCTTGAAACCATCTGAATCAACCCTAACAATTTCTTGTCCTTTTTCGTCGAGATAACGAACTTGGTAGTAAATACCCCGGTTTTTAGAAATAGCGAGAAATTCTTGTTCTAAGAACTGTCGCTTTTGTTCTAAAATATCATCGGGCGTGTTTTCAAAACGCAGCGTCGCGTATTCCTTCATAATAGGTGATTGACTAAGAAACAGGACATCACCCTTAACCACAGATAGAAAAGAGGTGACATTGTTGACGAGTGTTTGAGCACGCGCCGTTTGTGTCGTGAGTGCTTGCGTCCGTAAACTATTACTGGACACTTGTATGGCATATAAACCCGTAATGAGCGCAGGAATTAAGGTGATAATCGAAAATGTGACAATTAATTTTGTTCTTAGTTTCATGAAATACCTTTTAAGTATTGTAAAATTTGTTGGTAAAAATACGCCTATTGCTTGTCTATTTTTACTATAGACAATGCGATTATAGCATAGAGATTTTATAAAATTATTCATACTAACAAAATGGAGAGTTAAGTGTTTATTAATAAAATAAGTTCAAAGATAACCCAGCCCAAATCACAGGGCGCGTCTCAAGCCATGCTTTATGGTACCGGTTTAACTGAGGAGGACATGAATAAAGCTCAAGTAGGTATTGCTAGTGTTTGGTATGAGGGTAATACCTGCAATATGCACTTGCTAGATTTAGCTCGCAAAGTCAAAGAAGGGGTAGTAGCTGCTGGCTTGGTGGGTATGCGCTTTAATACGATTGGTGTCAGTGATGGTATTTCTATGGGCACTAGCGGCATGAGTTATTCTCTGCAATCGCGTGATTTAATTGCAGATTCCATTGAAACTATCATGGCAGCGCAATGGTATGATGCCAATATTTCCCTACCCGGCTGTGATAAAAATATGCCCGGCTGTTTGATAGCAATGGCGAGACTGAATCGCCCGGCTTTGATGATTTATGGTGGCACAATTAAGCCGGGACATGATAAAGACAATAATACCTTAGATATTGTTTCCGCTTTCCAATCTTATGGTCAATATATTGCTGGCACATTGACTGAAGAAGAACGTCAAGATGTTGTAAAAAATGCCTGTCCAGGTGCGGGGGCTTGTGGT
>JAUXCJ010000078.1 GCA_030618965.1 Thiomargarita sp. | reverse complement strand
GTGTATTATTAAGATTTTACATCATATAATGAATGATAAAAGTATTTACAAATTATGAGCAAATACAAACTATTTCTTATCAGCCTTGCTATTGCAATATTGGCTTATTGGGGTTTCAACTATGATCCCCGTGTTAGTGAGTTGAATGATTTATTATCACAGGATAGCGAACTCAGTAATTATCCTTATAAGTTCAAGGTGTTTGAGTTGGATAAGGGGACCGCAGTGATGTCAACTCCTAGATCACCTCAAGTGTCAGTTTTGAAATTTCTGTCAATTATCAAGCCAACACTTAGCAAGAATGCCGATAATCCAGAAGTGATTGCAGCTCAGAAAGAACTGGCAAATCTTCAGCAAAAAGCTAAAAAAATGGTGCTTTCTCAAGCTGATGTTAATCAGGTACGTTGGCAATTAGACAAAAGCTGGTTTGCTAATTATGGGATAATTATTGATTAAGTTGAGATAACCCCAAGAGGACATTTAATGACAACAAATATTCCGATTAAATCTGATCCAAATACGGACATAGCTTGTCGTACTCCTGATATGGAAGAGCGTTCCTTATTACGCAAAGTAATTGATCGTATTGCAGATCGTTGCCGCTCGCGCTCTTTATTTATTTTGCACTATTGCACCGGTTGTGGTGCTATTGAATTACCACCGGTTATTACTTCTCGTTTTGACTCTGAACGTTTAGGGATTCAGCCGATGGTAACTCCGCGTCAAGCGGATATTTTGTTGATTACTGGCTATCTTTCTGTTAAAACCTTAAAGCGGGTTATTTTAACCTATGAGCAAATGTCTGCTCCTAAATATGTAATCGGTATGGGTTCTTGTACCATCAATGGGGGGATGTATTGGCATAGTTATGCTACGATTAAGCGATTGCAAGAATATATGCCTGTTGATATGTATATAGCTGGATGTATGCCAAGACCGGAGGCGATTCAGCAAGGTTTTTTGCAATTAATTGATAATATTGACAAAGGTCAAGCTATTGCTTGGCAAGATTACTATTATCAGTATGATAAATACTTAGGTAATCAACAAGCCTTATTTGGTCCTGATTGGCATACGCCAACTGATGTGATTGCTGAAGCGCGGCATTATGAGCTATTTTCTGAAAATACAATTGGTGAGCATACCGCTTTATTGGCTAAATTTGCCTCAAAATATGTCACATTGCAGTGCGAGGAACTTGTTAAATGAGTCAACAATTACCAGAAGTATTGGCCTCAGTTTTTCGAGAAATTCCTAATCTGGTTTTTGAAGAACAAACAGCTCGGCGTTTGCGGGTAAAATTACGTCCTGATGCTCTCCCAGCTTTATTGGAACTTCTCAAAGGTAGAGCGGGTTATTTACATTTATCTGCTATTTCATGTGTAGATTGGCCCGATACTGACGAATTTGAACTGGTTTATCATCTTTGGTCTTACGAAGTCAAAACATTAGTATCTGCACATATTTATATTCCTAAAAAGCCAGGGCGTTATGTCTCAGTTTATGATATTTTCACGCCTGCTGCTTTTTTTGAACGCGATATTCACGAAATGTTTGGGGTATATTTTGAAGGCTCACCCGATATGGAACCGTTTATTCTCACAGAATGGTTTGGCCCACCGCCGATGTTGAAATCGTTTTCCAGCCTTGACTATGTGGAAGAAACTTTTAAATGGGAACAATATTCGCCTGATTGGTTAAAAGAGATTGAGGCGAATGGTGGCGGTATTGTTGAGTAAGCCTCCTCCCCCTAGCCCCCTCCCAGCGGGAGGGGGGACTTCCACCCCAGCGGGGGGGACTGAGGGGGGGAGAAATCGCCTTATTAAAAAACAAGTATACTAAAAAATATGCGTCCAGAAAATTATCAACCGGTAGAACATCCTGCCAGTCATGAGTATGAACTCTATTTTGGCCCCAACCATCCAGGGATTGAAGGTAATTATGCCCTCAAGGTGCGCCTGACTGGTGATGAGATTGTCGGCATTAAAGCCGATGGTGGCTACTTGCATCGTGGCTTTGAAAAGATCATGGAAGATCGTTTATGGATTCAAAATGTCGCGCTAGTACCACGTATTTGTGTACCTGATCCACCACCGATGGAAGAAACTTATGCACGGGCGGTGGAAATGATCGGCGGTTTAGAAGTTCCAGAACGTGCCCAATGGATTCGGGCGATGATTTTAGAAATGTCGCGTATTTGTGGGCATCTCTTTATTGTGGGTGGAACTGCTGCTACGATTGGTCAATACAGTAATATGTTTTGGGGTATTACTGATCGTGATTATTTGCTTGATTTATTTGAAGCGCTGACTGGAGCGCGTATTTATCACATGTTTATTACGCCTGGCGGAGTGCGTCGTGACATTCCAGACGGTTTCTTAGATAAATTGAGTCATATTTTAGATTATTTAGAAGCCCGTTTGCCGGAATATGACGATTTATTTTTCAATAATCCAGTATTTCATAAACGTGCCGAAGGGATTGGAGTAATAACACAAGAACAAGCTTTAGCTTGGGGCGTGACAGGGCCAAATTTACGCGCTTGTGGCTTAGCATTAGACGTGCGCCGTGATGACCCATATTTGATTTATGATCAATTAGCATTTGACATTCCCACCGAAACTAGCGGAGATGTCTTAGCAAGGACAATGGTAAGACGTTCGGAACTAATTGAATCTATTAAAATATTACGCCAAATAGTTCAGCGTTTACCCCAAATAAAAGGCCCGATTCGTTGTGATTTGCCCAATCCACTGGCCTGGAATCTTCCTGAAGGTGATGCCTACGCTCGCACAGAGGCGCAAAAGGGAGAACTGGCTTTTTATGCAGTTTCCACAGGAGGCTCAAAACCTTGGCGAGTCCATGTACGAGGGCCTTCGAGTATGCACGCCGTACAAGTGCTAGAAAAATTATGCCTTGGTGGTAGGATTGAAGATATTGCACTCATTATGTTTTCTTTAGATGCCTGCCCGCCGGAGGTGGATAGGTAACTTTTTGGGCAATCCCTTGTGGTTGCCCTGCTAAACTGGAAATAATTGACTGATACTTTCAATTTAGAAAAAGCGATTGATGCAGGTGAAATAATTGAGGTGTTATGATGGATAAATCAATATTGGAAGTTGTTCACGAAACGGCTAAAGGTTTAAATAAGGCTGGCTTGATGGATACAAAAACCTTGCATGAATTCGATACCCTTTGCTTACCACGAGTCAAGGAATATAACCCGGAACAAATCAAGTGGCTTCGAGTCAATAATAATGCCAGCCAAGCAGTTTTCGCTGCTTATCTCAATATCAGCCCTTCTACTATACAAAAATGGGAAAATGGCAAAAGAAAACCCAAGGGTACTTCACTTAAATTGTTAAACCTAATTGAACTGAAAGGACTTGAGATATTAACTTAATTTTAAACTGGTATTTTTCCGAAACATAAAGGGCAACCATAAAGGATTGCCCCTACAAAATGGTTTAAACGTAGGGGCAATCCCTTGTGGTTGCCCTTTTTTACTGATATTTATGATATAATAAGCAAATTTTTCAATATTCCCCACACTATACTGCCAATTTCAGGATATATAAATATAAATGGTTAAATTTGCTCAAGAAATCTTGCCGGTTAATATTGAAGACGAAATGAAGCAATCTTACCTTGATTACGCCATGAGCGTGATTGTGGGTAGAGCTTTGCCAGATGTACGCGATGGGCTTAAGCCTGTGCATCGGCGTTCTTTGTATGCAATGCACGAACTCGGTAATGTTTGGAATAAGCCCTATAAAAAATCGGCACGCATTGTCGGTGATGCCTTGGGGCGTTTTCATCCGCACGGTGATGCTTCTGTGTATGACACCATTGTACGCATGGCGCAGCCGTTTTCTTTGCGTTATATGTTGGTTGATGGGCAGGGAAATTTTGGCTCGGTGGACGGAGATTCACCGGCTGCAATGCGTTACACTGAAATACGCATGGCAAAAATCGCTCATGAACTATTGGCGGATATTGACAAAGACACCATTGATTTTGTTCCTAATTATGATGAATCGGAACTGGAACCCACTGTATTTCCAACACGTATTCCAAATTTACTCATCAATGGTTCTAGCGGTATTGCTGTTGGTATGGCGACTAATATTCCGCCCCACAATTTACGCGAGGTGATAAATTCCTGTCTAGCTTTTATTGATGATCCCGATATCAGCGTTGCAGCTTTGATGGAACTGATGCCAGGCCCAGATTTTCCCACAGCAGCTATTATTTATGGTGCAGAGGGTATATTAGAGGCTTATGAGACTGGGCGAGGGAAGATTTATCTTCGTGCTCGTACCGAAGTTGAGGGCGATGAGGACGGCAAACAGAAAATTATTGTTACCGAATTACCTTATCAGGTGAATAAAGCCCGTCTCATTGAAAAAATTGCAGAGTTAGTTAAAGAGAAAAAGCTGGAAGGTATCACTGCCTTGCGTGATGAATCCGATAAAGATGGTATTCGGATGGTAATTGAATTGCGGCGCGGTGAAATTCCTGAAGTGGTGTTGAATAATCTGTTTAAGCATACGCAAATGCAAAGCGTATTTGGGATTAATATCGTCGCTCTTATCGGTGGGCAGCCTCGTATTATCCCGCTGCGGCTGTTGATTGAGCAATTTATTCGCCATCGCACGGAAGTCGTGACTCGGCGCAGTGTGTTTGAATTGCGTAAGGCGAGAGAAAGGGCGCATATTTTAGAAGGTTTAGGTGTCGCATTAAGTAATATTGATGAAATGATTGTCGGGATTAAGGCGGCAAAAAATCCTCAAGAAGCTAAAAGCCTTTTATTAGATCGTGTTTGGAAATCAAGTGTGCTGACAGAAATGTTGCCAGGGGGGAACGCGCAAGCCTCTCGCCCTGATGGACTTGCTGCTGAGTTTGGCTTAACAGAAGCAGGTTATCGTTTATCTATCGCACAAGTACAAGCTATTTTAGAATTGCGTTTGCATCGCTTGACAGGCTTAGAAAAGGATAAAATTCATGAAGAGTTCCAAAACCTGTTAGTCCGTATTAAGGAATTATTGGACATTCTTAATAATACCAATACTTTGAAGGAAGTCATACGCACTGAACTATTAGCAGTCCGTGATGAATATGGTGATGAGCGACGTACTCAAATCATTCAAGATGGTGTCACTTTGAGTATTGAAGATTTAATCACTCAAGAAGAAGTATTGGTGACTTTATCCCATGAAGGATACGTTAAATCACAAGCACTTAGCGATTATTCAGCCCAAAAGCGGGGTGGCAAGGGTAAATCTGCAACGCAAATGAAACAAGAAGATTTTATCGACAAGCTTTTTGTGGCTAATACTCATGATACGATTTTATGCTTTTCGAGTTTTGGCAAAGTTTACTGGTTGAAAGTACACCAATTGCCTAGAGCCAGCCGTCAAGCACGAGGCAAGCCGATTATCAATTTGTTGCAATTAGAGGAAAATGAGCGGATTAATACCATATTGCCAGTTTCTGAATTTACTGATAATCAATTTGTGTTCATGGCAACAGAAAAAGGTACGGTGAAAAAGACTAAGTTAAGCAATTTTGCTCGTCCACGCTCTAATGGTATTATTGCAATTCGTTTAAATGAAGATGATCGTTTAATGAATGTAGATATAACCGATGGAGAACAGGATGTTTTACTGTTTAGCAAAGGTGGTAAGGCGACACGGTTTAGAGAAGAAAAAGTGCGTCCATTGAGTCGAACGGCTCGTGGCGTGCGTGGTATAAGACTAGCTCCTAAAGATCAAGTTATTTCTATGATTATTACGCGCCCAGGTGGTACCGTACTAACGGCGACAGTTAATGGCTTTGGCAAACGCACCCCAGTTGATGATTACCCAACAAAAGGACGTGGTGGTAAAGGTGTTATTGCTATTAAAACCTCAGAACGTAATGGCGAAGTGATTGGCGCGGTACAAGTTGAAGAAGAAGATGATATTGTGCTGATTAGTAACCGTGGCACATTGGTGCGTACTTCAGTTGCTGGAATTTCGGTTGTTAGCCGTAATACGCAAGGAGTGAATTTGATTCGTTTGGCTAAAGGTGAACAATTGGTGGGATTGGATAAGATTTTAGAATTGGCTAGTGAGGAAGTAGACGAGGCAGAGTAATGAAATATAGCATTTCAGAAAAAGGTTTTCAATCTAAACCTCCGAGGTTTTGAAAACCTCGGAGGTTTTTGGCCAAAAT
>JAUXCJ010000154.1 GCA_030618965.1 Thiomargarita sp. | reverse complement strand
TTATTGGCGTGGGTGGAACTATGTTGGGTGTCCTCTGGCTGGATGCTGTCGCCACGATTGGCATTGGTTTCATGATCGGCTATGTTGGCTTTTCATTGAGTTTTCCAGGCATCAAAGAATTGGTGGACACGGGATTAAAAAAAGAACAACTGATTGAAATTAAAGATATTATTCTATCTGTGAATGGTGTTCGTGATTTCCATCAGTTACGCACCCGCAAAATGGGAATCTATGTTTTAGTGGATGTACATATTTTGGTTGATCCCCATATAAGTATCTCGGAGTGCCATAAAATCAGTGAAACTGTGCGTACAACTTTGATAGCTAAAATACCAGAAATTACTGATGTATTGTTGCATGCTGATATAGAAAACGATGAAATGGCCCTAATAAGCTCACTTTTGCCATTCCGCGATGAAATTATGGCGCGTTTGCAACCGCACTGGCAATCTTTAAAAGCTGCTGATGCGATTGAAAAAATCACTCTGCATTATTTATCGGGTAAACTGACAATAGACATTGATTTACCTTTAACAATCGTTCAAGATTTTAATGAGGCACAGCTTTTATCCGAACAATTTGCAGAATTGGTGGTTAACGATCCAGATATTGATGCTATTAATGTCTATTATCGCAGCACTGCGAAGAAGAAACAGTCACAGATTTTTAAAAGAAATGAGCTACGCAAATTAATTGGCAACTAAAAGATGAACCTACATAATCCTATTTGATTTGTGGATGCCAAGACCTCCGAGGTTTTGAAAACCTCGGAGGTCTGAATTTACAAATCAAATAGGATTCCTATATTTCACTATTCTTAAAATATCGTTCTACCTGGAGGATTTTGTTATGAAAAAATACTCAATACTTGGTAGTTTCTTGCTTGCTATGGCTGGCGTTAATTCCGCTTATGCGACTGGTCCTGAATGGGTTGCCGCTTATATAATAGCCGCTAGCTTAAATATTGAGGGATTTAGTGTCAACGAAATCGCTTATGCGACTGGCGGTACTTGTGGAGTTTGCTTTACCATTCTGAGTACAGCTATAGGGGGAGCCGCAGGATTTGGCACGGCTGCTGTGATGAATAACACTGTATATAGTGGATGTGAAAATCAAGAGGCATGTGATAAGGCAAAAGTAGGTAGTTATGCTGGTGCTGCACTGGGAACTCTAGGCACGGTGGCAACGGTGGCGATGGTAGGTGCTAATGCAATGAGTTTAGTAACCATTGGGGCGACAGTGGGTGGTGGTATGGCAGCGGGTGCTACTATCCTGATTGCTGCCCCTATTGTTGCAGCAGTCGCCGTTGGTGGTGCCACTTATTGGTGGTTTAGCCGTGATGGAGAAGATTGACTCTTACTTAAAAACGCCAAAACTACGAAAATAAGTTTTGGTTATCAGGCGTAAGCTACCTTGGGCGAGAAAACTTCTATCGCTTTAGTTAAAAACCGAATCAAAATATTTCTAGCACCGTGTATATCTCGATTTACTCTTTTTCCTTGGAAAAGAATTGAAGCTTTCCCGCCCAAGTTTGCGTACTTGAAGAAAACTTTTCCGGATTATCTTAACCTAGACGCTTGTTTGATGGTATGGCCATTGTGGTCCAGCTAGCTCGTAGAAACATAAAGAGGTGAGTACAGGTGGGTATAGTTGCTGAGATTCCCATCACCAAGCCAAAATAAATATTCCGCAAATTGTCCGTTGGGTTAGCAACTGCATCAGTCAACATCTGCTGATATTTGACATTACGGGCAACTAGAATTTCTGGTGTATTCTCCCAGAGAGAGACTAGCCAACCGGAAAATGAAAAGACAAACAACAACCATAAAGTTGCTAATATGGCAATTATTACATCAACAGACAGGTGAGCAACATACTCCACCCCGCTTTGGCTACGAATTGCCCGCCGAATAATAAAGAGGGTGACGAAAAAAGAAAGGCTATCGAAAATAGCCCCTAGGAAGCCAACCGGGAATTGCACTTTGAAGTAGTGTTGCCCAGCACTACCATATGTAAGATTGGGAAAAGCGGTATACATAGCTAACCAGTAACAAAGAAGGTTGAGTACAACAAAAAATAGAAATAGCATCGAAAAAAAAATGATAAAACGTTCGCTCTTGGCTTCATAAAAGCTCAATAGTTGTTCTAAGGAACCTTTCCAGGTTTTGATAATATCGTTCATAAAAACGTCTCCTCTCGAAATTCGGTGGTAGAGTTTGATTTTTTCCATAGAAACATAAATAATATTAATAATAAATATGTTATATTATCTAACTGATGTTACGCACTGTCCATTTTGACCAAAAACAACTATTGACATGGGATTTATCAAAATCAGATTCAACAACCTCCAGCCTCCTCAAACTCAATCAATTGGCAAATGAAAAAACATTATGAGAATTAGTATAAAAAAATATACGTTGATTGTGTATCGAATGCATGATAAACGGTTATTCTGAACTGATAAAAGGGAGAAAATTTAGAATAACCTTTTATACTGAAAACTCCGGAAAACTCTGTAACTCATTAATTTTAGATTCGGCAATTTTTTATAAGTCTTTGATATTGCTAGATGCTAAAAAGTTTTCCTGAGTTTTCATTCAATAATAATGCCATAATCGTCTGTGATGTGACTTATGGTAACTATGATGTATCTAATGTTGTCATGATGTTAATGATGGGCGTGCTTGCCGGAGTGAAACACATAAGTAATTTGTATGTTATACGTCATGATTCAGTAATTCGCAAATTATTTAACTGGGACAAATTTAGTTTCGCTTACTTCGTTTCCAGATAATAGAACATTTGGACGAGTTTTTGAATTATTTAACCAGAAACATTGCAATGAACTACATGAAGCTGAACAGATCATTCGGGAAAAAGTTTAGCTTCGCTTACTTCGTTTGGGAAAAAAAGTGGTTTCGAGGATAAAGTTTTTTTGAAAAAAAACTTTACCCTCGAAGACGTGTGACACTATACTTTGATTCTACAGTTATTGGAGTACATGGCTCACAAGAAGGAGCTGCAAAAGGATTGGAAGTCAAATGGCGTAAAAAACGGGGTTATGATAAGTCTTATCGAACATTTAGAAAATATACTGATACCGTATTTATGTACGCGGGCAGTTATTCACTGAATCAAGAACTTAAGCCGGTTAAAAATATCAATGAGATGAAAATAGGAGATGTTTTTATCAAGGGTGGATTTCCAGGACATGCCATTATTGTTATTGATATGGCTATTAACAAAAGCAACAACAAAAAGCTGTTTCTATTAGCACAAAGTTATATGCCCGCGCAGGAAATCCATATATTGGTGAATCCATCAAATGACAATTTGAGTCCTTGGTATGAACTTGATTTTGGACAAACGCTTGATACGCCTGAATGGAGATTCAGTCGCGGACAACTAAAAAGATTCTAATTTTGAATACCCATTTTTCTGGTAATTTCAAGAAAGAGGAGATTGCATTTTGCCAGTTTCCATTGTACATAAGTTTTAATGCTTTTTGGAGTTCAAAGAGAAGCTTTGTAAATGGGCTAACAAAGCTTCGCTTTGAACTCCAAAATACTTGATAATTTGTGGTTCAGTACTTATCAGTTTAGCCTCACTAATGCAGTTCTACCCACATTTTAGGTAGCTGAGTAGTTACACTCAAAAATTGTCTCCACAACTTCTTTAGCAGTATCAACAACAGTGATGAGGTTTAAATCTTCGGGCTTGATCGTTTTATTCGCAACCAGTGTGTCTTTAAACCAATTCAATAAGCCGTCCCAAAAGCTTTTTTGTACAAAAATAATCGGTACTTGTTGACCTTTATTGTTTTGTACTAAAGTCAGTACTTCTGAAAGTTCATCTAAAGTACCAAATCCACCAGGGAGTATCACGTAGGCGGAAGCATATTTAACTAACATGACTTTTCTAACAAAAAAATGATTAAAATTCAATGAAATATCTTGATATGGATTTAATTTTTGTTCATGTGGTAGGGTAACATTAAGGCCAATACTCTGTGAGCGGCCTTCAAAAGCTCCTTTATTTGCGGCTTCCATAATGCCTGGCCCGCCACCTGTGACAATGGAAAAGCCAGCATTGGATAATTCACGGGCAATTTGTTCAGCTAACTGATAATAAGGATGCTCAGGTGCAAAGCGGGCTGAGCCAAATATAGTCACTGAGGGCTTAATATTGGATAATTCTTCAAAGCCTTCGACGAATTCCGCCATAATTTGGAAAATGCGCCAAGTTTCTTGTTGTAAATTCAAAGAGTTTTCTCCTTATTCCAACGTTTAACATCTTCAGGATAATCAACATCCCATTGTGTCGGCAATTCTTTCCAGCGCACATCTAAATCGTGTAAACGTTCTCGCGTTTTTGTCAACACTTGTGACGTACCCCAAGGTATATCTATAAATAATGTCGGTAGCACTCGCTGCATACCTATTAAAACATAACCGCCATCTTCAGCGGGTGCTAAAACAACCGGATTATCTTGCAAGGCAGTGAAAGCGTCACGAATAATTTGCGGTTTGAAGCTTGGGCAGTCACTACCTATTAATACGGCTGGGCTGGAACTGTTTAAAGCATAAGCCATACGTTCGCCTAAATCAGCACCTTGTTGACAACGCAAACTAATGTCGAACTCAGTTTCGCACGCTTGAAAAAAAGGGTGAAATTGATTAGGCGCACACCATAATTGTGTCGTAAACAATCCACTGAATTGTTGTAAACAGTGTTTGACTAATTGTTTATGCACATCAGTTGCAACTTTTTCACCTAATTTTGGAATTAGGCGAGTTTTAACTTTTCCCAATTCTGGGGCTTTGGCAAATATTTGTAAAATCATTTTAATGTAAGCTTCACTGCCATGAAATTAAGTTAATTTAAGGTATTTTATAGTTATTTATTATACGCGCCAGCTTGGAGTGCAGCAATCCTA
>JAUXCJ010000144.1 GCA_030618965.1 Thiomargarita sp. | reverse complement strand
TGTTTAACAGATTCTTCCAGTTTAAGTTTCACAAATGTTTCAAGGATTTTTAAACCGTTTTCATAATTCATTACTGTTGAATTCGATCTTTAAGTTCTAACAAATCAGGATGCTGATTCAATTCTAAATGAGCCGTTGCCCAAGTGCAAAATTTATCCAAAGAAATGGAATTCGGCCTGTTTTTCTGCATGGCTTTTTTCAAGTCTTTACCATGAAACCACACCAAGTACTTTTTTTGCGCCCAGAATTCAGTTGCTTGGAATTTTTCTTGATAAGCATTTAAATGTTTTTCAAACTCATCTTGGTTCACGCCTTTCATTGAGTCTGTCAAGTTTTCAATTAACTTGTTAGCTTCTTTCTGACAATCATCCATCTTGAGTGAACGGGGCAAATATCCACTACCTTTTGTCCAAGTGCTTTCGACTTGTGGCCATCGTTCACCTGGCTTTAAATGAGCTAAAGCCCATCGAACTGTTTGATAATCTTTAATGTTTTCAGCACTCTGTTTTATCCAAGCCTCAAGATTATGAATACTAGGGGATTCTCCCTGTTTCCATTTTGGCCCAAGTGCCATTTCATTCCAGTAAGCCTTAATAAGAGCAGCATCCAATAAATAATTTTCAATGCAAGCACGATGGCTAAATAAAACCGGTTTGCTTGGAAATGGCATAATTAATTTAATCTCTGACGGTGGCACTGCGTCAAAATCTCGGTCTCGAAATGCTAGATAGGATGGCTTTTGACTCACATAAGAAGAAAGTCGCCCCTGAATAAAAGCTCTTAACCCGTATTTACCACCAGCGGGGATAACGATATTTGGATTGCCAACCAAGCGGGCTAAAATGGCATAATCAAGACTGTCGGGTTTGCCCTCACAAAACAACACTTTGGTGCGACTACTGATTACACTCACAATTTAGTCCTCCAAACGGATAATGGATTCATAAGGAGAATCATCTGGTAAAATCTGCTCAATATAATCAGAATGTGTGCTAATAATAAATTGATTATTTTGACCCATTTTGGGTAGGGCGCGGAGAAGGGCTTGCTGCATTGGTGGATGCAGATGCAGTTCAATTTCATCAATTAGAATGACAGAATTATGAATATTCCAATTCACAAAATCGAATAAAATCGGAAAAATGGCCTTTTCGCCGCCTGACATTTCTGAAATTTCATACTGATGCTGACCATCGTAAAAATAAAACCAAGGTTCACTTAATATGTCATCAATATCTGAACGCAACAACATCCCTTCAAAACGACGCTCAGGGAAAACGGTTTGATAGGCTTTTTGCAGCTCGATAAATAAATCCTTTTGTCCTCGACGAAGTGTTTGAAATTTTCCCATTTCAAGCTGTTGATGAAATAGGGCAAATTTGGACAGGCGATCACGGAGTAATTCATCAGATATGTTAATGGTTTTACCATTATGCTCAGCGGTTAAACTGGTCGCAGTTCGTTGTTCGGTGTACCAAAAAACCGTCCCCACCTGCTCGAACAATTTGTAAGCTTCAGGATGCGTTTTAACGAGTCGTTTAGCATAGTCTCGTCCTTTAAACTGAAACAATGCTTCTGGTGTATTGGCACGGATTCTCTCATTTTGGAGAGTCAATGTTACAAAACGTTTATCAGAAGGCTTGAGAAAATTATCATCAAAATTATTTTCTTGGTAAAATTTTTGGGTAGCCGTGATTTCTGCTGGTGAAAACTCTACCTCACAAATTACCTCTGTAGGCAATTGCCAATTGCTGTTGGCTAATTCCAAATTAAATCCAGGCCAGTTTAAATCACTCAAATTTTTTAAACGTCCCGTCGCATTGCCCAAAATGGCGGCAATGGCTTGCAGAATGCTGGTTTTTCCTGAGCCATTTTTTCCGACAAGGACAATCAAATTTTTGGCTAAGCCAGTTTCTGGATCGGTAAAATCAAACGATTGCTCACGAAATCGTTTGAAATGTTTTAGGTGTAGTGATTGGACTTTCATTTTGGTTTTCTATGATGATGGAAGCGTTTTTTTTGAAAAAAACGCTTCCATAAAAATAATTATATAATCAAAAAATTGCTCTTATTCCCCAAGACTTGCCAATAAATCCATTTGATGTTCATGTTTCAGTGGCTCAATTAATTCTTGTAATTTCCCTTTTAAAATTTCATCTAATTTATACAAAGTCAAATTAATACGATGATCAGTGATACGTCCTTGAGGAAAATTATAGGTACGGATTCGTTCAGATCGATCACCACTACCAACCAGATTACGTCGCGTTTCTGCCTGTTCGCTTTGCTGACGATCTCGCTCTATTTGTAACATGCGTGATTTTAAAATCGACCTAGCACGGGCTCGATTTTTATGTTGAGATCGTTCGGCTTGGCATTCTACTACAATACCTGTTGGTAAATGGGTTAGGCGAATTGCTGAATCGGTTTTATTAACATGTTGCCCTCCGGCTCCAGAGGCACGATAAGTATCTTCTCTTATTTCGCTGTCATTTAATTCTATCTCATCAATTTCCTCGACTTCTGGCATCACTGCGACAGTACAAGCCGAAGTATGAATTCGGCCTTGAGATTCGGTTTCTGGTACGCGCTGTACTCTATGTCCGCCTGATTCAAATTTTAAATGAGAATAAACGTCTTCTCCGGTGACGCGCAAGATAATTTCCTTATAACTATGATCGTAGTCGCCTTTATTCTTATTGACTATTTCGGTTTGCCAACCATGTTCTTCCGCATAGCGGGTGTACATTCGCATTAAATCATTGGCAAATAAAGTAGATTCGTCACCGCCTGTACCTGCCCTGATTTCTAAAAATATATTCCGATTATCATCAGGGTCTTTCGGCAATAACAGCAATTGCAGTTCAGCTTCTAATCGCTGTTCTTCTGCTTTGGCTTCTTGGAGTTCTTCATCAGCTAAGGCGCGGATTTCGGCATCTTCATCGCGCTGCATTTCAGTCGCAGCCGCAATGGTATTTAAATTGCTGGTGTATTTTTTAAAACCGGTGACAACTGGATCAATTTCTGCGTATTCCTTAGATAATTCTCGGAACTTATTCTGATTACCAATAATTTCAGGATCGGAAAGAAGCGCGTTGAGTTCTTCTAAACGATCACTGAGATTCTCTAATTTAGTACGAATAGACTCTTTCATAATAATTATTAATAAAAATCATTCCTTTAATTTTTCATTTAATTGAAATAATTGTAGAGCGGCTGCAACCAACTCCTCATCTCCCTCATATCCGGCTTGACGTAATTGAACACAAGGTTGGTGCATCAAACTATTGCTCAAAGTATGAGCTAAAAAATCTATAACCTCATAAGGCGATTTACCATTATTAATCATTGTCTTAGATTTCTTAACCACTTTATCACGGATATCTTCGGCTTGATCACGCAAATGACAAATAGTATTCACCACATCCAAAGATTTCCACCAGCCCATAAAGTGACTCACTTGAGTATCAATCAACTCCTCCGCTTGCAGAGCAGCCTGCTCACGAGAGCGCAAGTTGTCCTGTATCACCTCATTTAAATCATCGACACTATACAAATAAATATCTTCTAGCTCACCTACAGATGGGTCAATATCGCGGGGAACGGCAATATCAACCATAAAAATCGGGCGATGTTTGCGGACCTTTATGACTTGTTCAACCTCTGCCTTGGTAATAATATAAGTTTGACTAGCAGTGGACGCAATCACGACATCGGCTTCAGCCAGATGAATCGGTATTTCCTCCAAAGTAATTGCATAGCCGCCAAACTCCTTGGCAAGATTACGAGCGCGTTCTATGGTACGATTAGCGACAATCATACGCGCCAATTTATTTTCATATAAATGCCGCGCTGCTAACTCTATCGTCTCTCCTGCCCCAATCAATAAAGCAGTATTTTTATTAAGATCACCAAAAATTTGTTGCGCCAATCGGACCGCTGCAAAGGCGACTGAAACTGGGCTTGATCCGATAGCAGTATCTGTACGTACTTGTTTTGCAATGGAAAAAGAATGTTCAAATAATTTATTTAACAACCGCCCAGTCGCGCCAAATTCACGACTGGTGTTATAAGCCACTTTAAGTTGTCCCAAAATTTGCGGCTCGCCAAGAATCATAGAATCTAAGCCACAACCAACCCGTAATAAATGACGCACGGCATCTGCCATTTTATAAGTATATAAATGAGCCGCGAGTAACTCTTTGGGTATATTATGATAATGACTCAACCAATGAATAATCGCCTCAGTGCTATCAACTTCAAGTCCACAATAAAGTTCAGTGCGATTACAAGTTGAAATAATCACAACTTCTTGTGCTAACTCACGCTCAATGAGCTCATGTAAAGCGTGTTTAAGTCGCTCAGACGAAAAATTTACTTGTTCACGTACATCAACGGGTGCGGTATTATGATTTAGGCCAAAAGCAAATAATTGCATGTCATTAGTGTATTTTTTAAGAAAATTAGATTAAGGGAACTTTGATCAAATGACAAATGATGATTTGCCTTTTGCCAGTCTCTTTTCATTGAAGTATAACGGAGAAAGTATGAGACTTGAAGAACGCAAAACCGATTTACTAAAATAAATTGATTTAATTCAAACAATTATAAATAGTATGGCACAAACATCCTTTATTATCAAAGGCTGGGCTATCTCTACGAATGGGTGATTGAAAATAGGACGATGAATAATTCACACTTATTTACTGATGTTACGCACCAAAATCTCCATGAAAATAACTACAAGGATTATTTTTAAGAATGGATAAGGCAAAATCTAAATAAAAATGGGGTTTTATCCTTTCTTAAAAGCAATCCTTGTAGTTATTCGGGATTGGAAACAAGCTGCGTAACATCACTTAATTTAGCTTAAATACAAATCGCTTTAAGCATGAAGCAATTTTTGAGGTGATGTGATTTTTTTCTATTTTTGTGATAGTGTTCATCACAGTTTAAGCTTATCGCCAACAGAAAAATAAAAAAAATAGAAAAATAAAGATGAGATAAAACTGGCTGAAAGAAAAATCTAGGAAGTGTTTTAAAATAAAGAATAAAATAATATGCCGAGGAAAGGACTTGAACCTTCACGGGGATACCCCCACTAGCACCTGAAGCTAGCGCGT
>JAUXCJ010000032.1 GCA_030618965.1 Thiomargarita sp. | reverse complement strand
CCAAATCATATCTACGGTTGGGGCAAACCTGAATTTAAAGCGGCACTGCGAACGGCTGGTTTTAAAGTCTGGCGTTGGTACACAGACAGGGTCACAATCAATCCATTGGGCGGCAAATTAGGCGCTCTACTGACTCGTATGTTAACACCATTGGAAGTTAAACTGCTGCCCTGGTTATTTCCTCTGCTATCTTCCTCTCTCATTGTTTATTGCGAACCCATTGAAGGAAAATCGTCATGAAGCCCATTGTTACCGCATTTATAACTGTATTTAATGAAGAAAGATGGATAGAGAGTGCTATTATTAGTTTGCTCAATCAATCACTATCAGACATTGAAATTCTAGTAGTAGATGATGGTTCTACAGATCGCACAGCAGAGATTATCAAGAACATTAATGATGAAAGATTGCGATTCATTCAGCGGGAACGGAATGGACGGGCTGATTCTTTGGCTTTTGCTTGTCGTGAAGCGAAAGGTAAGTATATAGCAAATTTGGATGCGGATGATGAAGCTTATCCGGAGCGATTAGCTAAGCAAGTGGATTTTTTAGAAAAACATGAAGATTATGCGTGGGTTGGTGGAGGGGAAGAACGGGATGATACTCAGAGAAATGAACATATCAAAAGGCTATATCCGCAAACCGACCTCAAAATACGTACACAATGCGCTAAGTGTATTCCCTATTGTCACAGTGCCGTGATGTTCAGACAGGCAATTATTAAACAGGGTTTAAACTACGATCCAAAACAACCTTTTTTGATCGATTTTGAATTTTTCTTACGGGTGGCAAAACGTTATAAAGTTGCAAATTTGCCTGAGATTGTGGTAAAACGCAGAGCGCGTGATGACAGTTATTTTCAACGCAACTTTGGTATTCATAAGACTAACCGACGATTAGCTCGCTTTTGTGCCAAGGCAGTGTATGAATTCCAACTGCCCCCTTGGTATTACAGCTATCCACTATTGCGATTGTCTTATCCTCTAATACCAACTGCTTGGAAACGGATAATACGAAGTCGCCACGGGCTTGCGGAGACTAATACTTAATGATTAAGAATGCCATATTGTGCCGCCAAACTTACGATATTTTGGCAAAATTTTAGGTTTTTTCGTTGATTAATTTATAATTTAAGGTTTATTGATGGAAAATGCTATTATACTCCTAATCATAGGTTTACTAGGTTTCTCTGTTTTTATATTTTTATTCAAATGGATTATGCAGGAACCTGTTCGTGGTATCTACGGAGCTATTTTTGCCTCTGGCATTTTGATTACTCCAACTTTACCGCTCGTGCGAGATAAATTCGCCGCTACAGAGGTGTTTATATTGATGACTTGGATTGCTATGTTTATAAAAGCAGGAAAGTCGCAAAATAAGCCCTTGTCGCCCGATCAACGACAGGTTATATTTTGGGGAATAGGCTTTATCATTATTTGCGTCTTCTCATTTTTGGCCAATCTTTTCCAAATGCCAAATATTATTATCCCTCACAGCATGCTGGAAACAGCTGTTTATGTATATGGTATATTGATATTTATCACTGTGTTGAAGTTAGTAGACTCTTGGGAAAAATGGCACCGATGCATTTATGCTTGGTTATTGGGTGCTGCTATAGTATGCATTATTGGTCTTTGGGCTTTAAAAGGTGGTGCACCCGCTTGGACCTATGATGAGGTCACTGGACGCATTTCTTCGACATTAAAGTTTGAAAATCAGCTAGCTTCCTTTTTGTTGCCAATTTTTGTAACTTCCTTATTCCTTGCTGTTCTACGGAGCAAGATACAAACACGATGGCGTATTGCTTTTGCGGTGTTAAGTGGGGCAATCATTGTTGTTCTGTTTGGAACTGGTAGTCGTACTGTTTATTTGATGTTATTAGTTTGTTTTGCAGGTTTTGGTTTTGTGGCAATTCGTGAAAAACGTTTCAAAGCATTCGAGTTTGCCAAAGTCCAGGCTATAGCAATAGTTTTCATAACTAGCATCACCATTTTTGTTGCTAGTGTCTTAATGACAGGGCAGGAATATAAAGGACTGATTGAAACGCCTGCTTACGAGCGTCCCATCTTGATGTTGGCTGATTGGATGAAAGGAAAGAGGCAACTAGATGAAGGTCGTGAGGAATTAAATAAGATGGTGCTGACAGATTCTATGGATAATATATTCTTGGGCATAGGGCCAAAGCTTTTTGCATTTACTTACCGCATGAATGAAGTTCATAACACCTATTTGGGTTTATTGATAGAAACAGGTCTATTTGGTCTGACGATATATCTATTTTGGTATTGGAACGTCGGGTATTTAAGTTGGCGAAGTTTACAGCTATGTAAAGATCACCAAAATAGACTATTGGGATTAAGTCTGTTGATAGGATTAGTAGTATTATTTATTTATGGTATGTTTATGTTTTCAGTGCGACAACGATATACCTGGCTTTTGGCTGGACTTTTGATGTCAATTCCAAGGTTAGGTTCTAGCGGAAAAGGGTTTCTTGAAAAAGGCGTTATTAAATGTCAGATTGAGATTAGGTAATAGTGCAAGCCATACCTTGCACTATTTTTTTTGACATCACCGATTTTTTAGACTAACTACATGAAAAAAAACGAACACCCATGGAGAGTATTATTTGTCGAAAGTTACCCCCATGTCATTTTTGGGCAGCAAAAGACAATGCTTACCTTGTTGCAAAAATGCGATCCTACACAGCTTGAGAGCATCGTTAGCGTTACGGCAGAGGGGCCATTTGTCAATGCTGTACAACAACAAATAGGGTGTGAAGTGATCCAATTTGAGTATCCAGCCTTGCTTGCAAACTATGGTGGAGCGGTTTATCGCTATCGCGGTTTGCGTAAACTATTTTTTGGTTGGCAGGTGCTAAAATATATCGCTCGGATTCGCAGAGTCCTAAAAGAAAAGCAGATCGAAGGAGTCTTTTGCAACGACATGCGAGGATTGCTAACAGTTGGTATTGCCGCCCGCAGCTTAGGCATTCCGGTGATGATTTGGGACAAGTTAGATCGCCCCCACGGCTGGCTCGATTGGCTACAACTTCCCTTGGCCAATAAAGTTGCTTTTATTGCGGAGGCAGTCAAAGTCAAGTTTCCGACTTGGCAACTCAAGTACTATCGTAATCGACTATCAACAGTATCGGATGGCGCGGATGTTGCTGTTATAGATGCAGTCCAAGCGTTGACACGCTCAGAAATTGGTATTAAAGATGATGCCCTTGTTTTTGCCATAGTGGGTTCCATTACTCCGCGTAAAGGACAGGATCGTGTATTAGCCATCTTGCCAGCCTTAGTGGCGCAAATACCAAATGCTTTGTTGCTTATCATCGGTTCTGCTGGCAGCAACGATGAGGATCAAACCTATTTACAAAATCTCCCCAATCGATCCCATCAACAAGCAATATTCTTAGGCTTTCGAGAAGATGTACTTGCTATCATACATGCTATCGACATTTTAGTCATACCCTCTCGACAAGAGGGCTTACCACTTGTTATTGGGGAAGCAATGGCCTGCAATAAGCCAGTAATAGGCGCACGTACTAGCGGTATCCCAGAAGTAATCGTCGATGGCGAAACCGGCTTACTATTTGACGGCGATGACTCTGAACAATTGCTTGCAGCCTTGATTAAATTAGCCAGATCTTCAGAATTACGCCATAAAATGGGTAAAGCTGGTCGTGAGCGGGTAGAAAAATATTATGACCGTTCCGTACAAATGGGTAAAATTATAAATCTGTTAACAGATATGGTAGCAACTTAAATGAAAAAAATACTCCTGATATCCCGCTGTTCTTGGACATTGTATAACTTTCGCATCGGACTTATGCAGGAACTCAAAAATAAAGGTATCAATGTAATAGGCGCAGGTGTCTCTGGTGATGGTTTTGAACAAAAAATAAGAGATGCTGGTTTTGTCTTCATCGACTTACCTGTCAATAAGACGGGTATCAATCCATTCTCAGATATTTACTTGTTATTTAAATTGGTGGCTCTCCTTAAAAAGGAAAAACCTGACATTGTTCATTTATTTACCATTAAACCGGTCATCTATGGCGGACTAGCTACTAAATGGGCTCGTGTTCCTAAAGTTGTTGTGACAATTACCGGATTAGGCTATGTTTTTACAACAGGTAAATCTTGGTTGAGAGCCACCGTTGAATGGTTGTATAAAAATGCGCTCAAACATTGTCAAACCGTCTTTTTCCTCAATAATGAAGACAAAGAACTATTTATTCAAAGGAGACTAGTATCTGTAGAAAAAACCAAGCTACTGCCCAGCGAAGGGGTTAATACCACTAAATTTTCACCAAAGTATGCAAGCTCTCCCCAACCTGCTCGACATTTTTTAATGATGGCGCGTTTAATCCGTGAAAAAGGCGTTTACATTTATGCAGAAGCGGCAAAACTCATTAAAGAAAAATATCCTGATGTCACTTTTACCCTATTGGGTGGACGTGATATAAGCAGCCCCAGTGTTGTGCCAGAAAAAGACCTACTTGACTGGAAAAAACAAGGCATTGTTGAATGGTTAGGTGAAGTTGTTGATGTACGCGAACATATCGCAAAAGCTGATGTAATCGTGCTACCATCCTATTATCGAGAAGGTATTCCAATCGCCCTTTTAGAAGGTGCTGCTATGGGAAAGCCACTCATAACAACAGACGGAATTGGATGCCGGGAAACGGTTGACGATGGGATTAATGGCTTTCTTGTACCGGTACAAAATAGTGAAGCTTTAGCAGCTGCTATGGAAAAATTGATTAATGATGCTGAGTTATGTCAACGCATGGGTTTGGCTGGCAGGAAAAAAATCTGTACAGAATTCGATGAACAAATAGTGATACAAAAAATTTTTAAAGCATACGAATAGTTCAAAAGCATTTAACGACTTACTATAAGGAGAATAATTTGAGAATCTTAATTACAGGCGGAGCCGGATTTATCGGATCGCACTTAGCGGAAACTTGTCTTGAACGTGGAGATGAAGTCTATATTATTGACGATTTATCTACGGGAACTCTTGACAATATTGATCATTTGAAAGCTGATAATTATAAAGATAAGCTATTTGTGACGATTGACACCGTGTTAAATACTGACAAGATGACGGAGCTTGTAGGTATATGTGATGTCGTTTATCACCTTGCCGCTGCGGTGGGTGTACAATATATTATCGACAATCCTCTAACATCCATTATTACCAATGTTGGGGGTACCGAGTGCGTGCTTCAAATGTGTGATAAGTTTAAGAAAAAAGTATTGATTGCTTCCACATCAGAGGTTTACGGCAAACATGACCATGCGCCCCTTGTTGAAACAGATGATAGTGTTTATGGTCCCTCAATAAAATCTCGTTGGAGTTATGCAGCCTCCAAACTCATTGATGAATTTACCGCGCTGGCTTACCATAAGACCAAAAAACTGGATTTAAGGATTGTGCGTCTATTTAATACCGTTGGCCCACGTCAAACTGAGCGGTACGGAATGGTACTTCCACGCTTTGTGACCCAAGCTTTGAAAAATGATCCCATCACTGTTTACGGAGATGGCAAACAAACCCGCACCTTTACGCATGTAAAAAATGTAATACAAGGTTTATTGAAACTGATGGAATCTCCCCAAGCAAATGGTGAAGTAGTAAATATTGGTGGTGTTGAGGAAGTCTCAATTTTTGCACTAGCAGAAAAAATTAAAGAGAAAATCGGAAGTAGTTCTGAAATAAAACTAATTCCTTATGATGTGGCCTATCCAAAAGAATTTGAGGATATGCAAAGACGAGTTCCATCAACAAAAAAATTGGCAAGTCTCATTGGGGAAGTGCCTACTCTAACTCTGGACGAAATTATTAGAGATGTGATTTCGTACTACAAAAGCCTTAGCTAAATTATGAATTTGCTTTTGCTCAGTTTATTTGTATTTATCACTTCGGTAGCAGGGGTGGGGATTGTACGATGGCTTGCGGTAAGATATGACTGGATTGCGCAACCTCGCAAAGAGCGATTGCACAACAACAAAACCACAGCCTTGCATGGTGGAATAGGATTCTATCCCGCTTTTTTAATTGGACTCATTGTCACGTTTGTCAACTATTTTCCCCACAACTGGCTCGCATTATGGACTGAAATTGGTTGGATAAGGCAAGGCATAGCACTCGGTGTAGGTGCTTTACTGATGTTTATGTGTGGATGGCTTGATGATCTAAAAGAATATCGTCCGACGACCAAATTATTAGTACAATTGATTGCCGCAAGCTTGTTCATTATGGCAGGAGCCGTTATTCCAGTTACTCAAATCCAGATATTAAATATGCTGATCACCTATTTTTGGTTTATTGGCATTATCAATGCCGTTAATATGCTGGACAATATGGATGGCTTATCATCAGGCGTAGTTTTTCTCGCGGTGGGAACTGTAGTGATACTTTCCGTTTTTACTTCCCCTACAGAATTGTTAGCTATCCCTATTGCTCTATCACTGATGGCAGCTTTATTAGGCTTCTGGATTTATAACCGACCACCAGCCAGCATCTTCATGGGAGATTCTGGCAGCTTATTTATTGGCTATGTATTGGCATCGCTTGCTATTCCGAATGAACTTAATGGATATTTCGGCATTGTAAAAACCAATACAATCTCCATTTTGGCTTTAATCATACCAGCAACCATTTTAAGCATAGCTATTTTTGATACGACCTTAGTAACAATTACTAGGAAATGGCGAGCTGAAAGAGCTTCTCAGGGTGGATTGGATCATGTATCACATCGTCTACTATCGCTAGGGTTCAAAGACAAGCAAGTTTTATGGATATTTTACAGTTTCGCACTTTTTGCCGGATTTATTGCGGTGGTAATGCAGCGTTATATTGATTATGCTTTACTTTTATTTAGTAGCTTTGTCATTATTATGCTTTTACTAGGCATTTACCTAAATCATAAAACTGTTCGAAGAGCTAAGGACGAAATGGATCCGCCCACTTGGACGCAAATCATCAGCTATTTTCACTATAAATGGTATGTCAGTATAATTTTGTTGGATTTGGTTCTCATTGTCGTGTGTTATTATGCTGCCTATTTCTTAAGGTTTGATGGCGTTCTTTCATACCAAGTTTCTAAATCAATCCTCAACACCCTACCCCTTGTTATACCTACCTGTCTGCTTGCATTTTTTATCTCTGGTATTTACCGCGTGCAATGGGATTTTATTTCAGTTCCAGATATATCTCGTTATGTATTTGGTATCGCAGGTGGAGTTATACTGAGTTTGGCAACATTAGTGATATTCAACCGTTTTGAAATGGGACAATCGCGAGGAGCGTACCTAATTTTTGGCTTGCTTTTATTTCTAGTAATCATAGCAACGCGCTTAAGTTTCCGGTTTTTTGACCATATGTTGAGCATACCGTTGAAAAATATTCAAAATAGGCAGTGCCAGCCGATCTTAATTTACGGTGCAGGTAAAGGGGGGAAAATACTTTTAGAAGAAATTTTCTCCAATCCAGAATTCAAGACGTTCGGTGTGATAGGATTTATTGATGACAATGCTCAAAAAAGACAGCTTAACTTATCTGGGCTACCCATTAAGAGTCTTATAGACTGGAAAGACTCTCTTAAAAAAGAAGTGATACCTGAAATATGGATATCTTCCAAATTAATATCTATAGATAAAATACGTGAATTTGAAAAGAAAGAAAAAATTAGTATTTCCATTCGTCGCATGATGTTGAAGCTTGATATTCTATCGCTGCGAGCCAAGGAAAGGCGAGCAGTCCCCGATAGCTATCCCCTTTTTCGAGAGAAAAAGGGAAGATAATAGCGTAGAGCACATTGTGGAGAGCGATTCCTTATCCCAAAGAAAAGGGATAAGGGGAGCGAACGCAGCAGGGCGTGTCGGGGCAATGAGGCACTGTGTTGTGACGTG
>JAUXCJ010000294.1 GCA_030618965.1 Thiomargarita sp. | reverse complement strand
TAGGCGGGCAGAGGTAGCTCTGCTATGGTGTTGGCATGACTGGGGATAACCAGCAACAGGCACAGGAACAAAAAAAAGAGTCTCAGGTAATGGATGGGGTTCATGATGGTTTTCTGCTCCATAGTTTGTGAACAAATTTAGATTTAATCTAAGGTTTAGACCGAACTTTTCAGAAAATAATTTCAGTAAATGGCTTTCAATTTGGTATCAGTAGAAAATAAGAGTATATTACTATTTTGATTGCTTCACTAATTGAACCAAACGAAATATTTGAAAAACATGAAAAACATAGCATTAATTATCTTATTTATATTAATAAGCTTACCAGCCATCGCAAGCCCACAAGAGATATTTTATCCCATTGAGGCTCAAAATGGTATGGTGGTTACTTCTGAACCGATTGCGACACAAATTGGTATCAACATTTTAAAGCTGGGCGGTAATGCGATTGATGCTGCTGTAGCGGTTGGTTTTGCAATGGCTGTGACTTATCCCCGTGCTGGAAATATCGGCGGTGGTGGATTTATGCTGATTCATTCCGCTAAAACTGGGCAAGTTGTTACAATTGATTATCGGGAAACTGCCCCAGCGTTGGCACACAGGGATATGTTTCTTAATAAAGCTGGTGAAGTCGATAATCAGTTGAGTCGCTTCAGTCATCTTGCAGCTGGTGTACCTGGTACGGTTGCTGGTTTAGCTTTGGCTTTGGAAAAATATGGCAGCCTATCCTTGGCGGAAGTCTTAGCACCTGCTATTCAGTTAGCGGAACAAGGTTTTGTGGTAACACCCAAGCTGAGTCGTGAATTTAAAAATTTATCCCCAACGCCGACTATTTTTCTCAAACCAGATGGTAATTTTTATGAAGCGGGTGATATTTTAATTCAAACCTATTTGGCTAAAACTTTAAAATTAATTGCTAAACAAGGTATTAAAGCATTTTATCAAGGTGAAATTGCTGAACTGATTGTCAAAGAAATGCAAGCTCATGGCGGATTAATCTCTAAAACCGATTTAGCCCATTATAAAGCTGTTATCCGAAAACCTGTGCATGGCACTTATCGGGGATATGATATTTATTCCATGTCTCCACCCAGTTCAGGCGGAGTTCATATTGTGCAAATGCTAAATATGTTGGAAAATGATGATATTGCGACAAGTGGACATAATTCAGCCACGACTATCCATATAATGACTGAAGCCATGAAGCGAGCTTATGCAGATCGTTCCAAATATTTAGGCGATCCTGATTTTGTGACAATACCAGACTTGACATCTAAAAACTATGCCGCGCAACTACGAGCCAAATTTAATCTATCCCAAGCCACAACAAGTGAAGATATTTTGCCTGGAACACCGCCCACTTATGAAAGTGATGAAACGACGCATTATTCAGTTGTGGATAAAGCCGGCAATGCGGTTTCTAATACTTATACGCTAAATTTTAGCTATGGTTCCAGAAAAGTAGTTCAAGGTGCAGGATTTTTATTGAATAATGAAATGGATGATTTCAGTGCTAAACCGGGTGTGCCTAATGCTTATGGGCTGATTGGTGGCACGGCTAATGCGATTGAACCGAATAAGCGAATGCTGAGTTCCATGTCCCCAACTATTGTACTAAAAGATGGCAAAGCTTTTTTAGTCACGGGCAGCCCAGGCGGTTCCAGAATTATTACCACTACGCTACAAGTGATTATGAATGTAATTGACCATCAAATGAATCTTCAAACTGCGGTTAATGCCGTGAGAATTCATCATCAATGGTTGCCAGATGAACTAAGAGTGGAAAAAGGTTTGAACTTGGATACAATGCAATTATTGAAGGCTAGAGGGCATCGTATTGTGATAAAAAATCCTATGGGTGCAGCATCTAGTATTTTGGTTGATAAAAACATTTTTTATGGCGCAGCAGATCCCAGACGGGGTGGATTAGCATTAGGATTTTAAAATAACAATGAACATTAAAATTGACCGTTATGCAGTGATGGGCAATCCCATTGCTCATAGTAAATCTCCCCAGATTCATGCCGCTTTTGCTGAACAAACAGGGCAAGCTTTAAAATATGATGCGATCTTGGTTGAACTACAAGACTTTGAACAAGCTGTCCAACGCTTCCAAGCATCTGGTGGAAAAGGCTTAAATATTACAGTACCTTTTAAAGAAGCCGCATGGGAATTCGCGGATCAACGCAGTGAGCGTGCTGAACTTGCCGGCGCAGTGAATACTTTATGGTTTGATGAACAAGGGCGGTGTTACGCCGAAAATACCGACGGCGTTGGCTTAGTACGCGATTTAACCAACAATCATGCTTGTAAAATAGTAGAGAAACGCTTATTGATATTAGGTGCTGGCGGTGCTGTGCGTGGCGTATTGGAGCCTTTATTAAAAGCTGCACCGCTGAACTGTGTAATTGCTAACCGCACTGTCTCCAAGGCAGAAGCTTTGGCAGAATTATTCTCTGGGCATGGCAAGTTGAAGGCTTCCTCTTATGAAGCTTTAATAGGACAAAGCTTTGATTTAATTATCAATGGAACTTCAGCAAGTTTACAAGGAAAGTTGCCACCATTGCCAGAAGGTTTATTGAATAAAGGCGGTTGGTGCTACGACATGATGTATGCTAACACAGCTACAACCTTTATGCTGTGAGCGCAAGCACAAGGGGCAGCGTGTGTATTAGATGGTTTAAGTATGTTAGTAGAACAGGCGGCAGAATCATTTTATATCTGGCGCGGAGTTCGGCCAGAGACTGGGGCTGTGATTCGGAAACTGCGTCAAGGTATTTGAACTCTGAAAAAATAGTACTTAAAAATGGCACACAGAAATTGAGAAATTTATTCTTACTTATTTTGAATAAACTTGAGTAAATTTTCCCAAAAATGGAGGGATTTTTTCGTAGATTTGAATTAATGTTGTTGGATCAGGATCAATTTCTTTCCTGATAGCAACTAATTTCCTTTCCCGTTTCCAACCATCACATTGATAAGTGAAACTTGTACTTTCAATTCGAGGATAAAGTTTTTTTGAAAAAAAAACTTTATCCTCGAAAACAATTTACTGGATTATCTGATTGTCAGGCTCGTTGTTCCAAAGCATTACACTTTCATTTTAATGCGGCTATGACAGCATTAAATCTTCTTAAATTGGAAGATCGCCAACTTGCCTCTCATACTGAGCGTAGTGTCATTTCTATTGCTAGTTGGAAACTACGCCAAGCCAATAAACATCTCCTTGAACGCTTTTCTTCCATCTTAGGTTTGGACTTCAGTTTCATTAAATCCCAACCCGAATTTGAAACCTTATGTAACTATGGAGCTATCCTTCCCTAAAACTGTCCGAACCATTGTAAAAGAATACTTAGCTAAATTAAAATCATAAATTTTAGCCTCTGTGGCATCCCCCCAATTCATCTTTTAATCTATATCAACTTGTTCTTCTGCAAATAAAAAAATGATACGGTGGTGGAATATGTCAGGTTTATACTACAATTAAAGCAAATCCTGCGGATCGACATCCAATGACCAACGTAATTTATTGCTCGAAGCAGGAAGCTTCGGC
>JAUXCJ010000370.1 GCA_030618965.1 Thiomargarita sp. | reverse complement strand
TTTCTCATTATCTCTTAAAAGAATATCGCCAAATTGATCTCAAGAATGAACCTCGACAGCGGCGTTTTGTCGTGGCAACTGTGATATTTTTTATTGTCTGGTTGCTTTTGGTGGGTACGCTTAATTTTAGTGAAATTTTTGTAGGTTTTTTGGTGGTTGTGTTTACAGTGTGGCTGTCAAGCAGTCATTTGAGTTTTTTAGATGGTCTGAAATTTAATTGGGCTACTCCCTTGTTTATGTTGCGTTATTTAGGAGTATTCTTGCTGGCTTTGTTACGTGCTAATATTGATATTGCGCGGCGTGTATTGTCGCCGAGTTTACCTATTAATCCAGCTATGGTTGAGGTAGAAACGCAGCTTAAGTCATCTTTAGGTAAGTTGATATTGGCTAATAGTATCACGCTGACACCGGGGACTTTGACTGTGGATGTAGTAGGCGAGCGTTTATTGGTGCATTGGGTGGATAGTTCGCCAGGAAGGGATTTGGAACAGGCAACTCATGCCATTGCTGAGTCTTTTGAACGTTATTTGCGGGAATTTCTTGAATGAATGTTTTTATCGTGTATTTGGCCTTTTTTTTGGTGATTAGCGCGTTATTTTTGGGTTTATGGCGTATGTTTAAAGGGCCTACTGTGCCTGATCGTGTCGTGGCTGCTGATACTTTGGTTGTTATTTCTACAGCTTGTTTAGTCTGGCTGGCTAGTGAGTTTGATAATCCGATTTTTTTGGATATTGCTTTGGTTTATGGTGCGTTGGCTTTTGTTGGGGTGGTGGCTATCGCGCGGGCTATTGAGGGATCAAGTTCTTCTAAGTGAGTTTTAAGTTTGGAGTCCAAAGCTTTAGCTTTGGGCGAGTACCAAAGCTAAAGCTTTGGACTCCAATATAACTAGAATCTTTATAATAATATTATGATAATACTAGGAAATTGCTTTATCTTATTAGGTGCAGCCTTTTTATGTTTAGGCGCATTGGGTTTAGTACGAATGCCAGATGTTTATAATCGTATTCAAGCTGGTACAAAAGCTGTGACGCTGGGTTCTTTGGCTTTATTGATTGGCGTTGGTTTTCATCATCCAAGTTGGTGGCCTAAGCTGTTGTTAATTGGGCTGTTTATTTTATTTACTTCGCCTGTCAGTTCTTCTACGATTGCTCGTGCGGCTTATTTGGCGGGGGTGGAACCTTTTAAGAAGCAGGAGAAAATCTAAATGTTAGTTTGGGTAGTTTTAATCAGTGTTGTGGTAATGCTTGTGGCGGCGGTGGCGGTGCTATTTTTGAAGGATTTTTTAGCAGTTACTGCGGCGGCTTCGGTTGTTTCTTTAGCTTTATCGGTGTTATTTGTCGCCTTACAAGCACCAGATGTGGCTTTAGCCGAAGCGGCTGTGGGAGCTGGAGTCAGTAGCGTTATTTTTGCTTTAACTTTGCGCCGCGTGGGACTTTGGAAGCTTGAGACGAAGAAGGATAAATAATGAATTTTCGTGAAATCAGCGGTCTGATTTTTATAGTGGGGCTTGGCTTGTTATTATTTGCGCTGCTAAAAATTTTATTTGTAGAACAATTAGTTACAGGCGGAATTGGAGCAAATATTTTGGCAACTGCTCCAGAGGAAGTAGGAACTGCTAATATTGTAACTTCTGTCTTGTTGGCTTATCGTGGTTTGGATACTTTGGGTGAGTTGACAATTTTATTTGTGGCTGCAACGGCGGCGGGTTTAGTTCTAGGGCAACGCAGTTCTGATGCTAAGCACGATCCTGATGCTGGCTTTATTTTGCATAGCGCGGCTGATGTATTATTCCCGTTTCTGATTTTACTAGGTGCTTATATTATATTACATGGGCATTTGACTCCAGGTGGTGGATTTCAAGGTGGAGCGATTTTAGCCGCAGCTTTTTTTATACCTATTTTAGCGTCTCCAGCCAGTCCATTAAATCATCGTGTCAGTAGTGCGATTGAAGGTTTTGCAGGTGCGGCTTTTATTTTGATTGGTTTATTCGGTCTTTTCGGTAAAGGCGATTTTTTAGCACCTTTATTTGGTACAGGTGAAGTGGGGAACTTATTTTCAGCAGGTAGCTTGCCTTTGCTTTATTTGGCTGTCGGATTAAAAGTGGGTGCAGAATTGGCGGGATTGTTGGCGCATTTGCACGAAACTGAGGCGAATGATTAAGATGACAGAAGAAACAACATTAGTCGATTTTATATCTTATGTGGGTGCAATCAGTTTAATACTATTAGGCATTTTTGCAATGGTGACGTTTCGGCATTTGATTCGGATTATTTTCGGATTGATGCTGTTAGAAGCTGGGGTTAATTTATTTTTAATCACAATTGGTTATCGAGGCGGAGCAGTCGCGCCTATTTTGGTGAATGGTGAACTGCCGACTGCGGCTATGGTTGATCCGATTCCACAGGCTTTAGTGTTGACAGCGATTGTGATTGGTGTCGGAGTTCAAGCCTTAGCACTGGCTTTAGTAATTAAGACATATAAAGCTTATGGTACTTTAGATACGCAAATTTTGGCGCAAAAGATTGCAGAGGAAACTGGTACAAAACTTATTGATGGGATTCCTACACCAATTTCAGATACTGGAACTGGACTAGAAGAATCATTAAGTACGAAACCATAAATTATATATTGGAGTCCAAAGCTTTAGCTTTGGCAGCCCAAAGCTAAAGCTTTGGATTCCAATAATTCCTGGTTTAGTACATACCTAAAGTTTATTTTCCCCAAACTCACAAAGGTGTAATCTGATGAAAAATATTGAACAGCAGGTTTTAAATAACCTACAAAAATTAACTCCAGACAAACAATTAATCGTGTTATATGTTGTAGAATCTATGGTTTACCCTAGCATACAACCACAATCCCAACACCAGAATAAAATTGAAACTGCATGGCAACGATCATTAGCTCGTATGAAACGAGGTTATCACTTAGGCGGACAAATGCCAACTC
>JAUXCJ010000126.1 GCA_030618965.1 Thiomargarita sp. | reverse complement strand
CTCTTGACAGTGGAACTTTAGCCTTTGGTTTTGCTAGCAATCCAAAAGAACCGGCTGCTATGCGTGGAGGGCCGATTTTTGAATTTTTGTTTGGTATTGACACCTTATTACGACAACAAAAACGCCGTGACAAATTTGAATTGGTCTTTTTTAGTCCAGCAGCAGAACCCGGTAAACGTTTAGGCGCAAATGCTGTTAAAGCCGTGCTCGGAGAAATGAAAAAGTATAATATTCGTACCCATTTAGGCCATAAAATGAAAGGCTTTAGTGCAGATATGGTACATACTGAGGGCGGCGATATACACACAGATTTAACAATGTTTATGCCAGGTATGACAGGACCCGCTTGGGCAGCCAACAGTGGTTTGCAACTTTCCGAAGGCGGCTTAATTAAAGGGGATGCCCACTGTCGCGTACCCGGCTTTAAAGGCATTTATGTCGTTGGTGACTGTGCCAGTTTGCCCGGTCCAGACTGGATGCCAAAACAAGCGCACATGGCTGATTTACAAGCAATAGCTGCGGCAAAAAATATATTAGCGGAACAAAAAGGCGAGCCTGCCGAAGAAGAATTTAAAACGGAACTGGTTTGTATTATTGACACTCTCAACAAAGGCATGTTGATCTTTCGTAACAGTAAAAGAACTATACTTTTACCAAAATTAAGAGCTTTAAGCTGGTCTAAACGCTTGTTTGAATGGTACTATTTGCGGGCTTATCGTTAGAATTTCGTAGGGGCAACCCTCTGTGGTTGCCCCTAGATTCAACGATGCAAAATCAGTTCAAGCACCATCTTACTCCCAAAATAACCCAACATAAGAACTACAAAACCACTCAAAGTCCAAAGTATAGCCTTTTTACCCCGCCAACCAGAATGCCAACGTCCCCAAAGTAAAACCGCAAAAACACCCCAAGCCACTATCGACAAAACGGTTTTATGCACCAAATGTTGAGCAAAAATATCATCTAAAAAGATAATTCCACTAATAAGGCTGACTGTGAGCAAAATAAACCCTAAGCTAATCATCTGAAATAACAAACTTTCCATCACCTGCAACGGCGGCAATCTTTGTATCACCCAACCCGGACGCTTATGATGCAATTGATAATCTTGAAGGGCTAAAAATAAAGCTTGTAGCGCAGAAATACTTAACAAACTATAAGCAATAAGCGATACTAAAATATGAACTGTCACACCGAATGGATGCTCAGGAGATAAAATCCGCTCAGTGTGAAAATAAATATCTAAGCCGATAGTCAATGCTGCAAGAAGAAACAGCACGACGGCTAGGTTTTCAACAGGTTGTCGGATTAAACTGACTAATAACAACAATGCAATAACCCAAGACATCAAAGATGCAGCCGTAAAAATGCCTAAATTCAAACCAGAAGGCGCGACTATATTTTGATACAACACCACTGCATGTACACTAACAGCCAATCCGCCCAAAAATAGTAAGCCAGTTACCCGATAGAATCGAGATAAAGCAGCCACACTATATAAAAAAATCGCTAATAAACTAAGAATTAATAAATTCACAACCGTCTTTCCGTAGCAAAAGACGTGATTTTTTCACCTTTATCAACAATTGGCAAGGGGAGATTTATTAAAATCTCTCCAATTCCAGATTACTTTGTCTTAGAATTACCTTTAGCCTGCTCTAAAGCAATTTCCTTTAATGCGTCAAAAGAACTCTGATTTGAGCCGCCTTCTATCGCTTTAATAGCCAATTCTTGAGCCTGTTTCAAAGCATTTTCCAATTGTTTAGACAATTTATCAACTTGTCCCTTTTGATGAGCAACCTGCTCCTCCAATGAACCAATTTTTAATTGAAAAACATACTCTTCACTTGAAAATTCTTGAGCGGCTAAATCCGCCTTAATCTTCGCTTGTTGACGGGCAATCCCTATACCAACCTCTTTCGCCTTTTTAACAACCTGCTCCAATTCCTTAGAAAAACCTTCTACCTTAGTTTTGGACTCTTCAAATTCCTTTTCACGTTCAGCCAGCGTTTTTTCACGTTCACCCCAAGCTTTTCTACGAATTTCTTCAAGCTCATCTAAGCCAAGCTGCTGTTGTTTTTTCTGCGCCGCCTCTTCCTCTTTGCTGAGATTGCGTTTTAGCGTTAAATCATAACGATACTCAGTATCTTCCCGATTTTGGGTTTTCTTCTCAAGATTGCTTTGCTCCTGTAAACGTAGCAAAGTTTCCTCTGTTTCAGTTACCCACGCTTGAGTTTTTTCAAGCCACCTTTTATCAGCATCTTCACGCTTTTGTTTCAATGTCTCTTGCGTTTGCTCAGCCGTATCAATGTACTTTTTAACCAAAATTCCCAAACTATCATCTTCGATTTCAAGCTGGTATAAATTTTTCAAACGCGCATTTTCTGCCTCGACAGTTGTGCGGACATCTTTTAAAGCAGCCGCTTCA
Source organism: Thiomargarita sp. (assembly GCA_030618965.1). Lineage (GTDB taxonomy): Bacteria > Pseudomonadota > Gammaproteobacteria > Beggiatoales > Beggiatoaceae > JAUXCJ01. The sequence continues at coordinate 2,917 of JAUXCJ010000126.1, read as the reverse complement.
ACCAGCATATTAGTGGACAAATGGCTTAAAGCCATATTAAATTTTTCACCCATTTGCCCAAAAGTAGTAATCACCTCATCCATTGGAGCTTGTGCATTAACTTCGGTTTTAGCTGCTGCCACAGTTGTTTTAGGAGGCGTTGTTTTAACGACTGGGGGAGTAATAACTTGACTAGCTGATTTTGTCGCTTGTAATTCTTGATACTCTTTTTCTAACTCTTTATAAGCATTAAGGATTTCGGCTTTGGTGTTTTTGGAATTAACTCGTTTAGTAGGCATTTTTAAATTCCTTGGATTTTGGGCAGTTAATTATTTGGAACTGCTTTTAGATGCACCGCTAGACACAGCAGTCTTAGCAAGCTCTTGTATTTGCTGAGAAGCGGTCTCTAATTTATCAAGTAACTGGGTAATTTGCACTTTCTGCTCATCAACAGTCTTAGACAGAGACTCAATACGGAGTTCAAAGGCTTTCAATTTACCTTCCCGTTCTTTTTCCAACAACTTAGCCTTATTTTCCTCTTGCCGGCTAGTATCCTTGATACCATCTTCACGGGCTTTTTTCTTAGCTTCCCCAAGTTCCTTGGGCATTTCCTCAAGCTTCTTCTTATATTCCTCAAATTTATCTTGATGTTTATCAAGAATTTGCTCACGTTCAGCCCAGTTCTTCTCCTTAACTTGGCTTTCATCGTTCAATTTACGCTCTAAGAGACGTTTACGCTTATCGTACTCATCCTCATACTCAGTATGTTGCCACTGAGATTTATAATCGTACTCATCTTCTTCCGATTGACGCTTTTTAACCTGCTTTGATTCCAGCTTTTTATTTGCGTTTTCAGAAGTTTCCTCTTGCTGTTGCCAAACTTCGCGCTGCTTAGAAATTTCTTTTTCCAAAGCCTCATGTTTTTTGCGCTCACCCTCTTCAAGATTTTGCAAAGCATTTTCATGCTCTTGCTGCAAAATATTCAAAGCTTCAGCCGCGATTTGGAGATTCTGGAATGTCTTTACATGCTGATTTTCTACCTGAGTGGCACGTTGAATTTGCGCTAATTTTTCCACTTCAGTAGTCATATCTTTAGTGATACCATCAATAGACTGACCAAAATTTGATTGTAATTGCGCGAGTGCCTGAAAAATATTATCAGCACTATAAGTGATAGCTTGCTCAACGAGTTCCTTATTCTTTTGTTGAGCATCCAAATCCTGTTTAGTAGCGATTTGAGCGGATTCAATTTGATAATCGGTGCGTAGTTTTTCAAACGCCTTAATAATGCTTTGTGGATCAGATTTAGGCATGTTCATATTATTTTACATTCAAAGGGTTGAATGAATTAATCTCTATGAAAATTGAATATATATTTTAACATATTATCTGTTTTAAGGAAAGATTTTTTTGTATAAATTTACAAACTTTTAGAATTTACAGAATAAAATTCTCAATAGTTAGGTTAATATTTTTATTTTACACACACTCGCGCCCTCATATCCGCCAGTTCTTCCACATATCCTCCTGATAATATCGGAAATCTACACCAGGTTTTTGGATCAAGGCTTTCATCATCTAAATGAAAGCTTGGAGCAAAGCGTTCTCGTTTCCATTGATTACGTGTCCACAGGTTGAAAAATCGTTCTATCCATATTAATAATTGTTCTTCCTTGTAGTCTTCAAATTGACTTTGCAGTAAACAAAAAATTTCATAAGGTGTTTGCCGATCACGAATAGCCGCCTTTTCAATCGCATTCAGCAACGGATAGGGCATTAAATCTTCTTCATCGGTTTGTCCCTTTTCCTTTGGACGCAATTCTGCTGTTGGTGATTGTTGATTAACTAAAGAAAGGGCTGGAATCGCTGATAAATGATAAGGGCCTTCTTCTTCTAACCAACGCAGCCATTGGCGCAAAAAATCCTTATCTATTCCACCTAGTGGACTTAATCCACCACTGGTGTCACCGTCCATAGTTGCATAACCCTGTGCCGCTTCTGAACGATTACTGGTTGCCAATAATAAGGCTTGACGAATATTAGCAATCATCCAAACACTGGGGGAGCGTACCCGCGCTTGAATATTTTGTAGCGCAATATCATCAGTTTCCCAAGATAAGTTTTGTTGCAGGGCTTGAGAAACTAACGCGGTATAGCCCTTAACTAACTTATTAATATTCAATTCCAGATAATTTGCTCCAATGTTCCTTGCTAAAGTCGCCGCTGCACGTCGCGTTGTTTGGCTGGAATTTTCAGTGGCTTGATAAACACAAGTCAATAGTGATTTTACCAAGTCATTTATTGTTATAGCTGAACTTTCATGCCGGATTTTTTTACAAAATGGCTTGATGCCCAATTCTGCTACGCCTAGTTCTAGCATTAAACGCACTAAACAAGCTATAGCTGAAGAATCTGCTCCTCCACTTAAAGATAAGACAAAGCCTTGAGAATGGCTTTTTCGGAGATAATCAAATAAAGCTAAACTCACTGCGCGAGTAAATTCTTCTTCTTTAATTGTTGTGCTTTGTTCCCATAACTGCGGTGTTGTCGTATATAGACGCGGCGCAATTTCGGGATATTCAAAAGCTACCTCAATTCGGCTCTCTAATTTGGGTACCCACTCGCTAGTACGCGCTTGAGACATGCGCGTTAAATCAACATCGACGAGGGCAGTGATTAATTGATAATCTGCAAAACTAAAACGTTTGCTGTCGGCTAATAATTCTCCACCACTGGCAATCATGGCATCACCGTCATAAATTGCTCGCCCTGCCTCGTTGCCCAGTAAATTCGTATAAACGTAACTGACACTGAACGCCCGTGAACCTTCTAATACAAAACGTGTACGCACCCGATGTTTATCAAAGGCAAAATGGCTGGCACTCGGATTGAGGATAATGTCCACTCCCTTCTCTGCTAACTTAATCCCCGGACGATT
>JAUXCJ010000158.1 GCA_030618965.1 Thiomargarita sp. | reverse complement strand
TCATTGCCAAACAGATCGTGATGTAACAATTAACTTAGATGTCTTGGAAAATGCTGTACTTGATAACTTGGATTTACATCGCGCGATTTTAGAGGGTATAAAACTTTCTGGTATTCGTTTGCGATATGCTAATTTAAGAGGTGCTTTGATGTGCAAATCTGTTTTGAGGAATGCAGATCTAACAGGGGCTTCATTAATGACTACCGATTTTCGGGAAGCTGACTTAAGAAACTGTAATTTGAGAAATACAACCCCTATTTATTCTGATTTTAGTCATGCCAATCTTCAAAACGCAGATTTGTCTAATGCTGATGTATCGGGTGCTATTTTTAATAGTTCACATTTAGAGGGGACTATAATGTTGTGCTCTCGGTTAGTGGAAGCATCAATACAAGGAGCTTACTTCGATAAAAATACCGTTTGGCCAATAGGGTTCAAACCAAAACGATATGGTGCTATCAAGGTTGATACTTAGGTATCTAATAGTTAATAATATACCAGAAAACGACAGCGTACTACCCAATATCAGTACGGCGGTTAATGGGTATATTATTAACTGCGAGTTTGATTTCTAAAGTTGAGTTATGGGAGAAATACTCCACCACCTAAAAAAAGTGGTGGCTTCAATTAACGAATAAAGTTAGCTATTAGTGAGGTAAAAGTTATTTACCTTTAAATTCTGAACGATAATCTTCTAGTGTTTTTGATGAACAGGATAAGGGGTGAACTTGGAGAATATTTCTCCATTCAATGAATTTTTGATCATCAAGAATCATTTGTGGTTTAGGAATGAATGCAGTAAATAGTTTTGCTATCCCAAATTCATCTGCACTTTTTTTAGCATACTCAGCACCACCAGAACTCCAACAGTAAAGGATAGCACCTTGTTCTTTTATGGTTTTCAAAAAACGAATAGTAGACATGATTGGGATGCGCTTTGAGCCATAATTACGGACAAATGTATCATCAACGTCCACAAAAATATAGAATGGCTTGTTTTTTGTAGTTTCAATCATTATAGATATACTCATAGTACATAAAAACGGAAATGTTCAAACAACTTATTAAAATGTTTTTCTTTATTCAGTATAATACATCAAATGCACTGTGGTAAAAAATTCCTAGACAGCGACAGCAATTCTAATAGTCTCCAATCAATTGATTATCAATGATATATTTTTTAAATTTGCCCAAAATAGTGATTTTAGACGCAAAAAAGCCATTGGTAATTTTGTAACTAATTGAGAATAAATGCACTTATACAATTAGAATTGCTCAGCGAACATTTACCATTGTTGAAAATCCACCAGTTTCATCATGCTACCTTTACGCAATTCACGATCACGGCTCAGCAGATAGCCAACTATTACGCATCACAAATTTAACAATCGAAACACTTGGCGAACTGAACCCCAAGTACAATGTTGAAGCCATTGATTTACATCCAAAAACTCATAAATTATTCGCCAGTGCAACTTACAATGGCAACACCAGCAGTGAACTCTTTTTAGTAAACACCGAAACTGGTGAGTTCACTTCAAGAGGAAAAATCCGCGATTCTGAAGCAAATGGATTTCAAAATATTTCTGCGCTTAGTTTTCACCCAGATGGTAGTCTTTGGGGCTATGCAAATCTAGGTCAAAATAATTGGGGTCAGAGTAACATTAATTGATGTTGATATGATCTTTTCTTTGGTCATCCTGCTTTTCTTGAAGTTTTGGGGCTGTAGTTGATAAATTCCAATATTCGCCTTTTGGAGTATTGGTTAAGGGAGATGCTTCTAAAACACCATTTTTGTTTAATGGTATGTATGGGGTAATGACTGATGGAAACGGCTTGTTGTATATGCGAGCGCGGTTTTATAGCCCTGAGATTCGGAGATTTGTTAATCGGGATGTTTTGCTTGGTGGAGTTGTTGAGGGGCAGACGCTGAATCGGTTTGCTTTTGTGAATGGTAGGCCAGTGAAGTTGGTTGATCCGTTTGGGTTAAGTGGTGAGGAACCTAGTTCTTGGTTGAATACTACTATTTCTATTACTGTTACTGCGTTGGATTTGTTTGATACAGGTAGTGATATCGTTTATGCTTGTTCAGTTGTCGCTAGTGCAGGAACTGGTTTAGCAGCCGCTCCAGCTATATTGGGTAAAAAAGCGGCTATTAAGACATTGATAAAAGCTTTGAAAGAAATTGCAAAGAAAAAGGGTGCACCAGAACCATAGGTTCAAGAATTTATAAAAGCTTTTGAGAAAAAATATCCTGGCCGTCCATACAAATCTGGACATACGAAAACTCACTCCGACGGGCGTGAGTTAGAAATTGATTTCGAAACAGATAATGCGATTGTTGAAATCAAAGCTGGTCGAGGTAAAGGTCTTTCTAGGCAGATATCTGATCGATATGACTCTACAGTAAATCCTGATGGCAAAGTTTGTATTGGGCTGGCTTGTAGTCCTAAAGGTATGTCTCCTCATGCAAGAAAGAGTATTGAGCAGGCAAAAGGGCTAGGAAGTGGGAATATGTCTGATATAATTGATCTTATTGCACCATAAACAATAGTTCGGACAGTTTTTGAAATTTTCGCTCTCTTAAAATTTTAACTAATTGAAACTTAATAATTTTATATTTCCACCATTTAAAAAAATACGTTAATAACAATTAGTTATAAAAACTGTACGAACCATTATCTAAAGAGATGTTTAAATAATGGATGATATTTTTTATTTTAGTGCACAAGAAATCAATGCACTAGATTTGTATTCAGTATTAGAGCAAGATAATAAATACGAATTATTGCTTAGTGAAGAAAGTAATTCATTACAAGTTACTTTGGGTAAAAATATTATTTTTCAAATAGTCTGTATGAACATAAAGGAATTTGGTGAACCAGAAGATATAGAAATTATTAAATCAACAGATGTGGTTTCTAGCTTTTGTATTAGTCATCATAGGTATGATTTATCAGATATGAAAAAAATATTGAGCGTATTTTTAGAATTATTTGGCGGTTGGGTTGGGAATGACTCAGATGCTTTTGCCCCTAGATATTCTTTAGATGATATTTATTGTTTTAAATATGATTATGAATAATCATCTATATCAGGTTGGTATAGCGACAGCACAACGAAGTAAGTGTCAGCTTCAACCCACCTTTTTTTTGCTTACTAATTCTGAAATTTGGCGTATGGTTTGTGTTGGGCAGGAAAAAAATGGTGAATATTTAAGCTATCATTTTAATTTTTCCTAATATTCCAAATCCAAAAATAGGCAATTATTGTTAGCGTTCACAAAATAATCAGTTTCTGGCCAAAATTTCATTCTTAAGTGCTTAAATAAGCAACTATCAGCAACACTCAAAATAGCTTCATCAACAAGGCTATGGTGAATCAAAACCAAACGCCTTAAAAAAAGAAGATTGCAGCCACTCAAGTAATACGCCAATATTTAAAAACAGCGACATGGAATGCGATTTTAAACCCCGACTTGATAAAAATTGTCAAAGTGCGTCCACGCAATTTATCAAGTTTAGGATTATATAAATATATTAACTATTTAGAAGAAAACGGACAACGGACGGCACAATATGAATTAGCACTTTGGACACGTATCAGTTATCCACTTGTCAGTACCGCAATGATATTCTTAGCAATTCCTTTTGTTTTTGGCTCATTACGAACTGTCTCAATTGGACAACGTGTATTAGTAGGCGCAATGCTTGGCATCTGTTTTCACATGCTGAACCAAGCCAGCGGAAATATGGGCTTAGTCTATGGCATCAGCCCAATTATCAGCGCCTTGTTACCTGCTATCTTGTTTTCTTTGTTAGCAATTGTATTAATGCGGCGAGTGGTTTAGGTTGTAGGGGCAATCCCTTGTGGTTGCCCTTTCACAGTTTAGACAATCTTCTCAATCATTTCTGCTAAATCATTTAAGTGAACACCCGATTTTTGAGCTTCTTCACTAATATTAACCTGAATACAGACATTTATAAGCTGATGTTACGCACTCTAGTTTCTGTATAAAGGTTATTCTAAATTTTATCCCCTTCATCAGTTAAGGATAACCTTTTATCATGCATTCGATACACAATAAATGGGTATTCTTTATACTAAATCCTCAATCCTCATAATGTTTTTTTATTTACCAATTTATTGAGTTTGAGGACACTGGAGGTTGTTGAATTATGATTTTGATAAATCCCATGTCAATAATTGTTTATGGTCAAAATTGACAATGCGTAACATCAAATAATAACTCAACCTAAATTTTAAAATTACGGATAAGAAGAATATTTTGTCATTATGAATATTAATCCAAAAATCATGCTAATTATGGCAATTAGTTTAGTCTTGAGCTCGCTTGCCTATACAGCTGAACACAACTACGATTCGCTTAATCGACTTATATCAACCAATTACGCCACTGGTCAAATTATAAATTACACTTATGATCCTGCTGGCAATATAATATTATAAATGTTAAATTTGATACCACTGCCATTAAATACCAAATTAGTGGTAAAATTCAAGACTCAAATGGCAACCCACTTTCTGGCGTTCTGATCAAACTCGATAATATTCAATCTATTAGTGATGATACTGGCTATTTTCAACTTAATGAACTGAATTTCGGAGATTTCACTCTAACCGCGACTTTATTAGGTTATATAGGAATTTACCTGCCCGTCACAGTCTCAAAAGAGCAACCTAGTCAGACTCTTAACCTAACTCTCTCAATTAATCCTTACCGTATCACTGGTCATATTCAAGAAACCAATGGCGATTCTTTAGGTTCTGTGTTAATCAGTGTTGGTAATCAAAGCGTTGATAGTGATTATAATGGTAATTATCAAATTAAAAACTTGAGTACTGGTGATTTCAGCCTAAACGCCACCGAATCTTATC
>JAUXCJ010000416.1 GCA_030618965.1 Thiomargarita sp. | reverse complement strand
GCCGCAGTCAATTTTTAGTCCACCATTGAGTATAAACAGGTATCAAAGCATCACTACCCATATAATTTCTAGCGCTAGAATAACGCCAATGTACAGCTTGATCAACATAACCCCGCTTTACTGGATTCTCGTGAATATAAGCTAATTTTTGCAATAACATTTCTTCATTTTGCAATAATTGTGGATGGCTGCCCTCTTCCCAAACTTGATAATTAGAATCAATTTTATGTGCTTTTTTGAAAAATTTTAGCTGTTTCAAAATTTTTTCAACTTTATTAAGTTCCAAATATTGAATCAGTTGCGTTGCTGTATAGGCTTTGAAATCATGAATTTGTTGTTTTAAATAAGGAGATTGGATAATAAAATGACAGTGATTTTCTAAAATAACGTAACCATATAATTTAAAATATCGGTTTTGTTGTCGCCAAACCAAAGCATCTAAAATAATTTGTGTTGTCGCTGGACGAGTGAATAATGGTATCCAATTAATAATTGTACTGGTTAAAAAATGTGGAGCGTTATTTTGGTAAATTTTGTAGCGACTACGTCCCATAATATTATCCTGATTTGGCTTAAGTAAGTGACTGCAGCGCAGTCAATACTACATTCCCAAGCGGCGCTTGGGAACGAGAATAATTTCTCCAATTATGATGGTGTCAAAAAAACTTTTACTCGTTCCAAAACTCCAGCTCAATTTATTATACACAAATTCGTAACTAATTAATTTTATTATGGTTAGTAAATTACAGATTTTATCGGTCTTTATTGTCTTTAATCCTGAAAATCCTTTAATCCTGCAAATCCTGATTCAGACAAATAGGCTCACGCACGCGCGGCACATAGCAACTTATGGCTCGTTAGTCAAAAAGATTAAAAGATTAAAAGACAAAAAAGGGTAAAAGGGCACAGGGTAACTAAGGCGTCCTCAACAGGCGAAAGCCAACGTAGCCGCTGCGGAGGCCAGCCGTGTAGTAGTAGCGAAACGCCACCTGAACGAACTGCGCGATGTGGCCCCACGCGCCTCCGCGTATCACGCGATCCGAGCCGGTTTCGTCCCCCCCTGGACCTTTCGGATTACTACGGGGGGAGCTACTGTAGTAGTCGCTGCTATATATATCCGAAACCAACTCCCACACGTTACCATGCACATCATACAACCCCCACGAATTAGGTTTTTTCTCTCCCACAGGATGTGTTTTGCTAGACAAGTTATCATTATACCAAGCATAGTTACCCAAATTACTCTCATCATCACCAAAGCAATATTGAGTAGTTGTCCCAGCACGAGCGGCATATTCCCATTCTGCCTCAGTAGGTAAACGATATGTATATCCAGTCTGTTCACTCAACCATTTAGCATAAGCAACAGCATCATGCCATAACACATTAATCACTGGACGCTTATCACGCCCCCAACCTTCATCGTCTGGTTTATCTTTACCCATAGCTTGAGCAAATTTATCATATTCAGCAAATGTCACCTGATATTTCCCAATAGCAAAACGATCAAGTGACACCTCATGCACAGTAGTATCATTCCATTCCTCCGAACCCATTTGAAACGAACCCGCAGGAATCCACACCATTTCAGGGCCTTTATTACCATATTTTAAGTTATCGCGGAAAACCTCGAAATCTTTAGAAGTAGGAGTAGGAGTAATAGGAATAGGAGTAATAGGAGTAGGGCTAGCAGAAATAGGAGTAGGCTTTAAAATTTGTTCCAATTGTTCTACAATCAGCGCAGCCGAAGCTGGTCGATTCTTCGGATCTTCTTCAAGACAATCAAACACCAATTCACGCAATTCTGGCACATTTGGCAATTTTCTATCCGAAAAACGGCGTGGACTCAAACCAGTCCAAAAACGATACAGAATCGCTCCAAACGAAAATATATCGCTCCTAACTGTCGGAACACTATACTCAAAATAACCCTGTTGTTCTGGCGGCGCATAATGCAAAGTCCCCATAACTGCTTGACCAAATTGAGTTAAACCCGACTGATTTTGTCGAGTCAAAGCTTCTTGCTGTAAAGATGGAGCAATTTTAGATAAACCAAAATCAATAATTTTCAACGGCAGGGCTGAGGAATTATTAGTCAACAAAATATTGGCTGGTTTTAAGTCCAAATGCAAAACCCCATTATCATGTGCCAATTGCAAAGCCTTCGCCACCGTTAAAGCCACCGCCAAACCAGTTTCTAAATCCATTGGGCCATATTCTTGTAGCCAAGCCTCGCCGTCTATAGTCCCTTCCACGTATTCCGTCACAAAAAAGGCATTTTTCTGTTCATGGCGATTCGCATAACCAGCATCTAATGGTTCCGGGACAAAGTTACCAGCGATTTTACGCATAGCTATCGCTTCTTTAAACACATTTTTGCTTGAACTTTTTAAGGTTTCCCCAAAACATTTTACCACCACTTTTTCTTGATATTTCAATGGATTATCGTTTTCACATAAAAACACACAACCCATACCACCCATGCCTAATATTTGTAACATCGGATACATATTGACATCATGCAAAGCATAAGCATCAGGATTAATAGCAATAGCAGCTTTTAAATCTGACAAAGCTTTTTGGTAATCTTTGCTGCGTAATCGAACTTGAAACCGATTAAAATAAGCCCGCGCCTTTTCCTCCTCAATAGCACTATTATTAGCAATAATTTGTG
>JAUXCJ010000036.1 GCA_030618965.1 Thiomargarita sp. | reverse complement strand
GTTTTTTTGAGTTTATTATAATAGCCGGTTTTTGGGACAATTTAAATTGTTGGTTTACCTATACTCAATGGTGGACTAAAAATTGACTGCGGCGCAGTCAGAACTGCATTCCCAAGCGGCGCTTGGGAACGAGAAAATATGGTTTTTATGAAAAACCAGCTTTTGCGGCTCTTTTAATCTGAGCTGCTGCGTTTTTAGTCCAATATAGGCATTAGTTCAATTTTTCCTCAATTTTTGTTTATGGACAAAATCGACAAAGCGTCGTGTCCACCGATTTTTTTCAACATCACGCAAATGCACATAACTGGCTAAAGTATTTTTATAAATAATCCCATCATGTTTACCATCGACACCATGCCCGCGTAAAACTTGATAGGCATAAGTTAGATTAGAGGGCAAATTAATAGCTTTAGAATAATGAAACTCATGAGCACAAAATTCTGCTGGCTGTCCAGAAGAGTCAAGTAAAGGCCATAAACCTAAACCAGTTTCACGCATTAGCACATAACCTCGCCCTTGTGGACGAATTTCCATAACACTATCAAAGGGCAATGCGCCTACCATTTCACAAGTTTTATCACGCCATGTTAATTTACGTGACAAATACATCAAGCCGCCACATTCTGCATAAACGGGCATTCCTAACTCAATCGCATCATGGATGTCTTTTTTCAATAGGGTATTTTGAGATAATCTATCCATTTGGGCTTCTGGGAAACCGCCTCCAATAAATAAACCATCTATTTGCGGCAATTGTTTATCCTGTAAAGCATTGATAAATATCAATTCTGCCCCTGCTACTTCTAAAGCTTCTAAATCTCCAGCATAATAAAAACCAAAGGCAACATCCCGAACTACGCCAATTTTAACTTTTAGATTTGATTTTATAGTTTTACTTAAAGGTGGATTTAAAAAAGTAGATTTTTGAGCAATACTAATTAAGGCATCAAGATTAACCTGCTCGGCTATGATTTCAGCAATACTATTAATTTTTTCTTCGGCTTGATAAAGCTCATTACTCGGCATCAAACCTAAGTGACGCTCCTCAATAACTAAACGAGAATCACGCCGTACTGCACCAATTACAGGGACATCAGTATGATAAGCCATCGATTCACGTAATTTCGTTTCATGTCGATTGCCACCAACCTGATTTAAGATAACTCCTGCAATATTAATATTTTTATCAAACAGTTGATAACCCAATACCAAGGGCGCAACGCCCCGCGTCATCCCCTGCGTATCAAGTACCAACACAACAGGCGCCGCTAATAAAGCCGCCAATGCTGCATTATTATTACTCCCATCAACATTCATTCCATCATATAAACCTTTATTTCCTTCAATAATACTGAGATTAGCACCTTGACTATGCAATGCGACAGTATTAATTATCTCCTGATGGTTCATAGTATAAAAATCAAGATTATGACAGGCACGCTTAGCGGCTTGAGTCAGCCACAAAGGATCAATATAATCAGGACCTTTTTTAAAAGCTTGGACAATAACACCACGCGCTCTAAAAGCGGCACAAAGTCCAAGCGTGATTGTAGTTTTTCCAGAAGATTTATGGGCGGCGGCAATGAGAAAGTGGGACATAGATTTTATAGAAATGAACTGGAAAAAACCCCCACAAAACTGGGGGCCTAACAAAATTTTGAATGGTTCAATTACTCACTAACATTATCATTTAAAAGAGTAATTTCTACACGACGATTTTTTTTACGCCCCAATGCTGTTGCATTAGAAGCAATAGGCTGTTTTTCACCAAAAGCACTAACAATTAACCTTTCTGAATCAATACCCTCTTCTATCAACGCCTCCCGCACAGTATAAGCACGGCGTTCTGAAAGATTATCATTATAAGCTTCTCCACCGGTACTATCAGCATGTCCTGCTATAAGCACCATGCGATTATCTTGTTGAATAACCCCAGCAAATTCATTAATTTTTCTATGCCCTTCTGCTAATAAAGAAGCTTTGTCAACCTGAAATAAAACGGTATTCAAAGTGAATTGCAAACCACGATCCGTTTGAACGCCTAATTCTACTGGCTGTATCTCTGATAAAGGAACAGCAACAAGAGGTTGATAAGGATATTTACCTTTGGGCGCACAGCCAAAGATTAATCCAGTAATCATTATGAATAAGAATAAATTGAATTGAGGATGATTAGAATATTTCATGCCTAAACCTTTTTTCAAAAAAAAGTAAACTTAAAAACTGCTTAAGCTAAATTATCACTCGCTTTGAAATTTATTTCAAGGCACATATTTTTCTTTAGACCTTTCCTCCCACATCTGGCGAGCCATTTGCTGCGCCTCATCAATACTCTCCGCTTTCCCCATTAATTTGAAAGCAATCGCCGCCGTGCCTACCACCGCTCCCTCAGCAAATTCATCTTTAATCTCACCGCGCCACAAAGCCGATAAACGTAAAGGATCTAACGCTGATTCCTTAACATGCCGTTTTTCAAATAACGGCGGCCAAACTTCATCAGAAAGTGCCCCATTATGGAGACTTTGCACTAGACATTCCATATCAGGATTCCGTTCAATTTCTCCCCCCTCACCTTTTATTACAGCCAAATGAGGTTGATTAAGCAACAAAGCGGCTTCTTGATGAACTGGGCGATAACCTGGGTGAAAAATTCCTTGCATCACATAAGGCGCATCAAAAGGATTTAACATCCGAGCTAAAGTATGAACTGGAGAACGCAAGCCCATCAGAGGACGGAGTTCGATGATTTTATGCAACTTAGGGCAAAGAAATTCGAGTGGCAAATAACTAAAATTGGTTGCTTTAATCTGTTCTCCAGCTTCCTCAAAAGACTTAGCAGATTCAATACCAAGAAACGATAACACATCTTGCGTATAAATCCGTCCGTTAGTATGTCCCCTAGTACCGTGCATAAAAACTTTAATGCCATTATCTGCCAACAACAAAGTAGACAAAATAAACCAAGGCAAATGACGACGCTTGCCCGCATAAGAAGACCAATCTAAATCAACCTTTACCCCATTATTCGGTAATTTAAAAGAATCCCGCGCTGCACTAATAAATCCCGCCAATTCCTCACGGCTTTCTTCTTTAACACGCATCAACATCATAAAAGCCCCTAATTGCACCGGCTCAACCTCATCAGCCATAATCATACGCATGGCATCATAAGCCTCATCCTGTGTCAAGGGACGACTACCGTTTTTACCTTTACCTAAAATACGAACATATTGTGCAAAAGGATGTTCTTCGTAGAATTTTGTTTTTAACATGATGAATCCTAAAATAAAAAAAAAGCCAGTTTCTGTTCTTCAAGAAACTGGCTTTTTCAGATAAAAATCAAATCAAATCAATAAATTAATCTAGCATTTCCGGATCAATATCACTATCTGTCAAATTAGCGGGTAAAAATGGCAAGATTTTCATGGCCACTAATGTTAATACCAATGATATAGCAATACCACCCATACCTAACATAAACTCCCAACCAGTAGGTGTATAAGGATGTTTACTAGCTCCATCAAAAAAGCTAGAAGAAATCACTTCCATCCCGGGAAAAATATCTAAGGGATAAGCCTGCCCACCAATAATAATCACATATAATAAGGAAAATCCACCTAAAATACTTAAAAAACAAGCAAATCCAATGCTAACGCGGCTATGAGTGAATCTTTCATGGTAAAGCAGCAGCAACGGCAATATCGTTCCTAAAAACATATAACCGCCCCAAAAAAGTGCAGTATAAACACCGCTATCCGCTAAAATAAAGTATTCAACCCCATGACGACCAGTAATATATAGGTGAGTTAAATGATAAGCCAGCACAAAATAAAATACCGCACCAATAAGAACACCTAATAATATTTTAGGTCTTTGTAAAATGCGCTCACCTAAAGCATGAGAAAAAAACATTAATAAAAGTAAAAAAACCGCCAATCCCAAAACTAAAGATAGAGCAATAAACAAAGGCGGTAAAATAGCCGTATCATAAGCTTCCCGCGCCATCAAAAAACCAAAAATAGAACCAGTACCTGTTGTTAATACTAAACGCCATAAAAATGCTAACAAACCCATTGTTGGTTTGCTGCCCTGCATACGTCGTTCCATCATAATCCATAGATATATAACACATATTACTATGAATCCATTATATAAGATAATGTTCCAACTAAAAATGGATTTAAAATTATAATAGGTCATAGCAACAATCAGACGATCTGGATGACCTAAATCCAAAACTAAAACAGTTAAGCCCCCAATAAGCAAAGTAATCGCAAGTAAAGCAGATAAACGTGCAAGGGGATGATAAAAACTTTTGCGAAAAACGGAACTGACAGATGCTACATTAAGTACCCCAGATGCAGCTACAATCAAGAAAATAGCAAAAACATGTGGCATTCCCCACACAATCTGATTGGTCATACCCGTTATAACATGACCTTGATGCTCCATATTATAGGCAGCATACAAGCCCATTAAGATTAAAAATGTTGATAAGCCCAACATTCCAAAAAAAATGGGGTGTTTACCCTCAATTATTCGGTAAGAAATATTTTTTTTCATAACTTAAAGTCCTTGATAACGTATCCCTGGATTCAACCGCATATCAGGACGCAAAACGCTACTATTAACTTCTTTCAACTTCTTAGAAAGATCACTATTCGCGTCATTCATATCCCCAAATAACATAGCTTTATGACCATCCTTACTACAAGCATCAACACAAGCAGGTTGCTTGCCATCATCAACCCTATGTACACACATAGTACAGCTTTCCACAGTACCTTTACCACGAGGAGAATACGGTTTCTGATTTTCTAAGGTTTCGTGAATAAAAGAGCGAGCTTTATAAGGACAAGCCATCATACAGTAACGACAACCAATACAAATATGCTTATCTACTAAAACGATACCATCAGCACGCTTAAAAGAAGCCCCAGTGGGACAAACATCTACACAAGGAGGAGATTCACAATGCTGGCACAACATAGGTAAAGAATGTACCTTGCCTGTTTGCTTATCACGTAAACCCACTTTGCGTATCCATTGTGCCTTAGTTTCCGGCGTCGATTCTTCAGTTAATCCATGCTCAGTAACACAAGCAGTAACACAGGCATCGCAGCCATCAGCACATTTACTGGTATCAATCAACATTCCCCAACGTACTTTTGAACTGACCGCTTCATCATCCTGTTTAGCCTCAGAAATACCATAGAGCAACATACCCGGCGCGACCGTTAAACCTGCTACAACAGCAGTCGTTTTTAGAAAATCACGCCGATCATGGCTAGGCGAAGTTTCTTCGTTCATAATTTCTTTAATCTCTCCAAAAGACCGATTATTCTTAAACGCGATCTCCTTCAATACAACAAACCTACGGAGTGACGACTAAAACCCCGCAGGTTTATTCATACACATAACTAATAGCAATGGAAATTTAAGACTCAATCCATTGACTTAATAATGCTTCAAGTGTATCATTATTAAAGGGTTGTTGTGCCTCTTTCTTGAGACCTTTCCATAACTCCCAATGGAATTTATTATTTCCCTCATCATGCAGTAATAACATAACCTTATGAGGATTATACCCACGATGATAAACATCAATGCGCCCAACTGCACCCAAAATATTCATTTCCACAGGTTGGAATATGATTTGATGAGCGCCGACTAAATCCAACTCCAGCGCATCCATTTCATAATTGCCTAAATTGTCTTCAGACAATGTCACTTTTTGGACGTTAAAAGAAATGTGACCACTTTTCGCGGAATCAGACAACCAAGCTTTAACCTGCTTATATAAACCGTCAACATGCTTAACCCAAGCCTTTTGTCTAGCATCTCCATCAAGAGATGAATCTGGCTGGCTTGCCGCAATTTGTTTTAGCTTGTCAGCAAGAGAGCCTGTGGAAATAAGACGTGGCTGTTTTTTAACTGTAGCTTTAGCCTTAGCTTTAGCTTTAGCCTTAGCCTTAGTTGCAACAACCTTTGTCTTTTTAGAAGTCCCAGTTGCTGGAGACTTAGTTGTTGATTTCGTTGGAGCCTTACCACCAAAATAACTATCCCAGAGTAAGCTATCCCTATTTTTCAGCTTAAAATAACCCTGCGCTTCCACAAACTTGATAATCGGATTATTGATGGTTAATTCCTCAAATTTTCTGAGGGCATCCAAATTGTTCTCAAAAAAATTCACACCAGCCTGGACGTTATACACCTTTTCTTTACCAAACAGGTTCACACCTTTACCAATTTCCTCAAAACCTATTGCCTTCAAGGACTTCAAGTAATTCACAATCGACGAAAAAATCTTCTTATATTCCTTTTCAGGAATTTTAAGCATTTCGTCCATTCTCCTAATCCGAGTGGCGGTATGGAATTTTTCAACCTTCGTTTCAATACGCATCCGCTTTTGGGAAAAAACCCATAAAAAAATTCCTTCATTGGACGGAAACGGTTCTTTGTCCTCAATCAGGCAAGCGAAATCTTCAAACACCTGAAAACCATGATAATCAATCATCCGTCGTGTAAATTCTTCGACTTGTGCTTCAATAGACATGAATCTCTCCATACGATAAACGTGAATTTTACAACTACAATTAAGAGTGTAAACTTTAACCTTACCTTAGTGATAAGGATGCACATTATGACATATATAGTTCAGTGCGCTTATTATATTAAAAATAAATGAAGAGAAGTGCAAGCAAAAAACTACATTCCGAGTATAAGGTTTACCTTATACTCTAAGAGATTCGACGAATATATTCTCTGAATAGCAATGACTTTACAAGTGGGAACGAGGTAAAAAAATGGTTTCGAGGATTAACGTTTTGTGAAAAAAACTTTATTCTCGAAACCATTTTTGAATAATATTCTACGGTGTTTCAGGTTTCGTGGCATGACATTGGAAACAATCAATGCTCACAGCTGCGTAGTTGTGGCAACTATTACAAAAATGTTTTGATCCTTCTTCTTTGATATTTGGATAATTACCCTTGCTGTCGGCTGTCACATGACAGTTAATGCAAGCGACCAAACTGTGTTGTGTGGTACGGATTCCATGATGCATCGTCTGATCACGATGATGTTTCAGATAATCTCCATGATTACGGCGTATCTCATCAATGGGTGCAACACATTCTTGTGTATCTGAAAAGTTTTGTTTGGCCTTAGGCGGTTCGGGTATAGTCACACTGCTACTTGGCTCAGCTGCACTGACTGCTAAGCTCAACAACACTCCGAGACAAATATTTCCTAAAATGCTGAATTTTAAACGTACTTTCATATTAAATTTTGCATCCCTAACTCAAAGCCTGCTTGTCGTGTAACGATAATCGTTAAACGACAACTGCCAGTTTTTACTCCCCTAACCCCATATTAATATAGCCTGTGGGACAAACATCCGCACAAATATGGCAACCAATACAAAGGTCATAGTCAGTATAAACATAGCGTCCAGTTGTGGATTCCTTTTTTGGTGTCCGCTTCACTGCGGTTTGTGGACAGTACAAAACACAGTTATCACATTCAAAACACATACCACAGCTCATACAACGTTTAGCTTCCTCTTGGGCTTGTTTATCATCCAAGCCTTTCATCCGCTCACCAAAGTGTCCTAAAACCTCATCGGCAGATACTGGTACATCCTCACGCAATATACGAGCTTCGTATGGAAAATGACCTAAGAATAAGGCCTCGTATGAAATGACTTCATTGCTAGATCTATCTTCATAATTGTGTACAGCATACT